>JABGPX010000185.1 GCA_018644745.1 Spirochaetales bacterium | reverse complement strand
CATCGCCGATAATATTTTTGCTGAGAAGCTCTTTTGCGATGAGATGCTGTTCCCAGAAACGGTAATTGCATCCAACCATTACCTTTGTCCCGTACTCTTTAGCCGTCCTAACGATGTCCCATGCTTCGGTGTTTGTACAGGCGAAGGGCTTTTCTAAAATAACGTGTTTGCCGGCCTGGGCGCATGCGACAGCTTGTTCGTGGTGGTAGACGTTGGGCGATGCGATAATGACCAGGTCGATATCATCGCGCTCGATCATTTTCTCATAGTCGTCGTACACCTCTTCAGCACCCCATTTCTCAACTGCCCGATTGCGATACTCCTCCACGGGATCCGCTGCGGAGACCAGCCGTACCTCCGGTATCTCTTTTATAGAAGGAAAATGGGCGATTTCCGCTATGCTTCCCGCACCGATGATTGCGGCCCCAACGGTTTTTGTAATCTCTGCCATGTATTATCTCCTTGATCTATCCTGATATTGAGCTGCTTAGCACCGCCGCACGGCGCTCCATTTCGGTTCGGTCGGGCATACGTGAAGCTGTGACGCCGCCGGTTCGTTCAATTACATATGATGTGGTCGCTGTTCCTTTCATAGCGGCCATATGGACATCGTCCGTATGCAGGAGGCTGAAAAGCAGACCTGCTGAGAAGCAGTCACCCGCCCCGGTTTGATCAACGATGTTTTTGATTGTCGAAGAGAACGGCGGGATATAGCTTTTCCTTGTACCGGAGTCGATGTAGGACCCTTCTTCCCCCAGGGTAACAACACAGGCTCCCGCTCCCCAATCTATAATCAGCTCACCGGCTTTTCGTTCATTGATATCGGACCCGAATATATGGCGTAAATCTTCGAGGGAGGCTTTTACCACCGAGAACATTGGACACAGATCGTGTATTGAGTTTCCCGATTTTTCCACCGGATGGTCAGCGGACGTGCCGCCGCCGTAGCCGCCGAGGTCAGCAACCATCGGAATATTTTTTTTGGATAGCTCCACCAGCGTATCGCGGCTGATTTCATTATCGATAGGGCAGATATAGAGAAGCTTGGCATCCTGATATGCATCGGGAAAATCTGTCGCGAGTATAGGATCAGCCTTTGATAGAAAGATAAGCCTTTTTTCGCCTTTATTGTTGTATATCAGCTCGTTACGGGTTGATGAGGAGCAGTGTGAAATCCCTTGGGTGTCGACGCTGCTTTCATCAAATGTTTCGAGTAGTGCATCTGGGAAATCCTCGCCAATTTTGGTAACTAGTCCGACATTGGCTCCAAGCCTGCCCAGGCAGACTGACGAATATGCTGCCGGACTTCCTAGAACAGGAAACAACTCGCGGTTGGGAAATAGTATCCTCTCGATAAGGATATGCCCAAATATCGCAATATCAATCGGCTGGTTCACCAGTCTATCTCACCTTTTATGAACTTCTCACAGTTAGCAATGGCTTCACTGTCGGCCACTTTCTTAGGCGGGTGTTTCATTAGGTAGGATGACGCAGAATAAAGCGGTCCCCCGATACCTCGATCAAGTCCGATTTTCGCATATCGAATTGCGTCTATAATACAACCTGCTGCGTTGGCTGAGTCCTCAATCGAGCACTCGAGCCGTATCTCGATGGGGTTTCCCCCAAAGTTCTCGCCTTCGATATACAGCCTGCAAATTTTCTGATCCTTTTGCAGCCCGATGTAGCCGAAACCCACAGACACTTCAGTTTCATATGGGATAAGGCTTTCGACGGAAGATTGCTTGGAAAATTCCTTGGTTTCACCCCGCTTCACCAGATTTACGAAGTCGGTGTTGCCGGCGAAATTCAATTGGGATGTTTTGTTGATTTTCACTCCTCGGTCGACGCAAAGCTGAGCAAGCACCCTGTGTAGAATCGTCGCTCCCACCTGAGATTTGATATCATCGCCGATCAAAGGCACCTTCGCGGCTTTAGCGAGTTCGACGTACTTCTGATTACTGGAGAGGAATTCCGGCATACAGTTTACGAAGGCACAACCGGCTTCTATAGCGCAATCAGCGTAGAACTTTGCCGCTTCCCCCGAGCCGGTAGGAATGAAGTTGACAAATACTTGAGCTCCCGAATCCTTGAGCTCCTTCACTACATCACAAGGTTCTGTTTCGTCCGAGGTATCATAATACTTTCGAAGATGATCCGGTGCTCCATCAAGAATAGGACCCATCTTTACCTGCACATCCTGCGATGGGACATCGGCGAATATGGTCATGTTATTGGGTGGTGCAAATATAGCTTCTGACAGATCTTTGCCGATTTTATTATTGTCGATATCAAATGCCGCGACATATTTAATATCTCTAATCTTGTACCCACCGAGGACCGGGTGCATGAGCCCCGGTATCCACTCATCGTTGTTTTCGACATCGTGATACTTGTAAATACCCTGCACAAGATGGCTTGTGCAGCATCCAATTCCTGCTACTGCGACTCTGATTTCCTCATTTGGCATGATTTTCTCCTTGTGTATGTAAAGCGCTTTACCTTGTAAAACGTTTAACTTATTGATATTGTTTTGTCAACAGCAAATTTGTAGACAGGCTCTTCTCTGGTCGTTATACTTCCGCGGGAGGCGGCGAAGGCGAATGAAGAAACACTCACCAGTAACAATAAAGGAAATAGCGGAGGCCGCAGGCGTTTCTATAGCCGCAGTTTCTCTATTGTTGAGCGGGAAACGCTCATTCAGCACCGAAACGAATGACAAAATTCATCAAACGGCAAAACGGCTGGGATACGTTCGTAACAATCTTGCCCGGAGTCTGGCGGCTCAGACTTCTTCGATAATTGGAGTTCTGGTACCCGATATACGAAATCCTTTCTTTCCATCGATCATGGATGGTATTTCTCATTACCTCTCTGAAAAAGGCTACGAGGTATTCGTGGCGAGCTCGGAGGAAGACGAAGAGACCCAGAAAAGAGTTTTGGCATCATTTCTTCAATACCGGTTGGCAGGAGTAATTGCTATACCAACCGGACATTCACTGAAAATTCATACAGATTTTGTGGATTTGACCACCAGGGTGCCAACTGTCCTTTTAGACAGAGATCTCAAGAACCTCGAGTGTTCAAAAGTATTACTCGATAATAAAGATGCTGCCTTTACACTAGTTTCGCACCTAACGGGCGCCGGCCACACAAAAATTGGGATCATTGCGCCGCCATCACATCTCTCAATTGGCAGAGAGCGCCTCGCCGGTTGCCGCGCCGCCATGAAGGCCGCCGGGTTATCGATCGATAAAGAATATATTTACCATGGAAATATGTTTGCAAACTCCGGTGCGGCAGCTGTAGACTACTTTCTTGATCTTCCGCCCAATGACAAACCCAGCGCTATTCTTTCTTGCGGTGATATGATGACTATAGGGTGTGTTGATGCCCTAACCAAGCGCGAAGTACATATACCCCGTGATCTGTCTCTCGTTTCATTTGATGATCCTGATTATTTTAAGTTCCTTGCCCCTTCGATGACCTGCTTTGCCCAGCCTACAGAAAGCTTTGGGAGAGAAGCCGCTCGCCTTCTTACAGATGCTATTGAGGAAGATGTATATGTGCCGGCCACGATCCGCCTAAAGGGTGAATTCAAGCAAAGAAAATCTGTGACGCAAATTTAGGATGTCTTGGAGTTGCCTGTTGACATCGGTGGGATTATTTACATAATGAGTAAAACGCTTAACCTATATGAGGGGAAGGCTGATATGCCCGATGATGTATCTGAAAATCAAGCTTTACCAGAACTCATTTCGACCGCCGATCCGGGTTCGTTTGCGAGATCTACGGTTGTGGACAGACAGCCACACATTATTAAACAGATACGTGAGGATGGTGAATTCGACGCGCGTGGAATCGAAAGGCTTGAGAGCCTGATAGACGAGATGAAAAACGGCACGGTCGAAAATCCAATCAGCATTTGGAATGTAGATCCCATGTCGTTTCATGAGGATGAATTACGAAGGTGGGAGAAAGCAGTTGGCGCTTATGCCGGACGGTCTTGGCTCGACATCCCGTGGTATTTTGCCGAATCCTTTTTCTATTTTAAACTTCTCTGCGCTATCGGATACTACGACGCTGAATCATCTTCATTTATGATAGATCCTTTCCAGGTCCAAAAAACCAGGGAATTGAGTGCCGGCGGTGGGGTTGTTCAAACTGCGATGCAGCTGTCGGCGGTTCTTGAGAAGACGCGATCGGGAGAGCTCTCCGCCGAAGAGGGTTATTACGACTTCGTCATGGCAAGTCTCTGGGGAAACAGGATAGACTTGAGCAATGCAGCGGTTACCGACAGTTCACGAGTGGATTTTCTAAACAGCGATACCCATGAGCTTGTTGTCGACAACGCCGAAAAGCTGTGCCGGGAACTGCATTCAGCGGATAATGTGGATATTATTCTAGACAACAGCGGACCGGAGCTCATGAGCGATTTATTTCTTGCCTTATATTTTCTCTCCTTGGATCCCGGCCGTTGCGTACAGCTTTTTGTAAAAAACGCCCCATTTTATGTATCCGATACCATGG
>JABGPX010000538.1 GCA_018644745.1 Spirochaetales bacterium | reverse complement strand
ATCGCCTCCTCGGTCGAGTCCGGGTCTTCAAAGTCACCGACGAATCCGGTGATCCCGTCCGGCAAAGACTCGAGCTGCTTAGGGTCGCGGACCAGTCCGCCAACCTCCTGTCCGCGTTCAAGCAGGTATTTGGCGAGTGAGCTTCCGATGCGACCCGTAATCCCGGTAACTAATATCATGATTCCTCCCTTGTTCCCACGTTTGCGGAAAGCGCCGCCGTTATTTTCTTCCAATATTCTTCAAACTTCGGATTATCGTCTAAATACGAGTGTGCTGGTATTGTCTCTGTAGCGATAGTTGAGGATAACCAGTTCACAAGCGCCGCAACCACGGCTTCGTCAGGAACCTCTACAACCATGAAATAGTCGAACCTACCCAATGCGAACCAGAGATGAAGCACTTTTCCGCCGACCGCCCCAAGTGCCTTTGGTGCTATTTCATATATAAGACCTTTTTCTCGGGATCGACGTTTGCCAGATTCTCTTCCTTGAAGTTTCCGATGATGATGTACGTTTCAATTTAATATCCAATTTCTATGATTTGTAGAAAGCTTAGTGCCCGTCCGGATCCAAGGTACCCGCGACATGGTGGAAAGCGTTATTCTGCAATAGTCCAGGGGCCCTGAGGTGATAGAAATTATCATCAAAGGCAACGTAAAAATGTAGACCATACTCTATCGAAGCGAAATGCGGCAATCGTCTCCTTCCCCTCCCGGTCCCTCTCCCCCTGTCGTAACATAACATTGAATGTCATCGCCTAAGTATTCATGCATTACCCAGGCTTCCAGCGTCAGTTCCTGAGTCACCGTTACCGCCTCGAAAAATGACGCGATTTCACCGGAGGTTTCTCCGAAAGAAAATGCCTTACCAAATTCACCCTTATCATAGTCAAGATCTCCCTCTCGGATATTGGATTTTCCATTACCAATCTTCTCCGCAACATTGCCATTTCCAGGCCAAACGGCAAATGCTTTTTCTTTGTATTCGAGCCCCGTTGCGCAACTGATCCCGGCCTGTAAATACAAGACGGGCGGGATTTGACACTTACTCAGATTCTTGGGTTGGTTGGCGAAGGGTATCGTAGAGCTCATACAAGTCATCGAGAGTGTCAGGTGGAGTGACAGAGTCCGCCTTTGGCTCGAGCCGTATCGCGCCCGTTTCGCATCGCACGACACAAACACCGCAACCAATACAACGCTTAAGATCAACAACCGCAGTATCGTTCCTCAATTGCACGGCCTCTATCGGGCATATTCCCTCGCAGGATCGGCATCCGATGCACTCTTGAGCGTCGACGCTGGCCTGGTAATTGTTGAGCGCGACTTGCGCCGGGGCGTCGGCATATTTGAGACCAGCGAAAGCGCCGCAACAATCCGGACAGCAAGAGCAGACAAACTCAGCGGTCTTGGAATTCGAGGGCATCAGCACTAGTCCTTCTGCCTGGCTTTCCGCAAGCGCATCGTACGCCTCGTCCTTACTGATACGTCTGCCCGCGCCTTGTTCGATGCACTGCTCCGCAAAATCGCGAAACGCTATACACGATTCGGCCCGTGCTGTCCGCTCGCAAGAATGCCCATCCATCGCTCGTTTCTTTCGACAAATGCATTCAAGTAGTGCGATGCTATCTTGTGCTGAGTCCACTATATGGGTGATATCCTCGAATCGCGCAATTCGGTTGTCCGGAGTAATGGTCTGACCGATCGGTATTACGCGCATCTGCCGGGGTCTGTCTCGAACAGGAGCGTCTGCCTTTGGGCTTTGCCAATACTGGTTCAGATCCGCCACGAATTGTGAGGACATTCGATTTACCTGGTATTCATACATACCGACAACCAGTGGCGCAATTGCCCACATTTCGTGATCTCGGCGCCGGTAGTTCAGACCGCCATGTTTCAGAATGTCATGAAGCTTTCGGGATAGATCATCTTGCGAAGTAGCGAGATCAGATGTATTTTTATATACCTCTTCGGTACTCTGAAAATGCCAATCAAGACGAGTGACAAGCTCAGCCTGCTGGGGAGTAAAGATGTGCTTGAGAAGCTCTATGTCAGCTCCGGTTTCGGATGCTGCGAAGCCTACTGGATGGGTGTTGAGTGTTTGCTGCAATCTACGGTATACATTTTTCGACATTAGGATTCCCTCCTCGCTCTATCTTACAACCAGTATTGTTTGAGCGATTAGAGAAGTCAAATCCCGCAAAGGTTGGACTGGTTAATACGCCGGTGTTAGTGTAGGCGGTAATACTCTCCTTCTTGATAAGTTGCGTAGATTGAGCATACTCCGCCGAACTACGATCTGCAGGAGGATACGATGATAGAGCAGAAACGAGGTTAGTCGAAGAGTAGGTAACGGGCGCAACATCGGTCATAGAGCTGTTTCGGATTACCCTGAGCCGACCCAAAACCTGCTGTATGAAGCGCAACAGCAAGGCTCCGCAAGAATAGTGGTACTTGGATGAGGGAGCCTCCACTTAAATGGTGTCCGATTCTCTCAACATGGAATTTATCCAGACAGAAAATGCTTTGCATCAGAAATTTGCCTTCACCTAGCTTTCCCTGGCCTCAAGCATTTAATAGCGTTGGATCATCGTTGGTTGTCGGCCAGACGCCTTATTTATTCATACCGATAACGGGTTATGCGTTCAATTATCTGCGTCTCTAGAAAACCATAGACATTTTTGTACTTTCTGATGTTGATGAGTTCTTGCCCGTCCGTATAGTAAATCGTGAAGAACGCGAAATCTTCCGAATTAGTATCTGAGTAGCTGAATTTAAGCCAAAGTGAATTGTATTCCCGGAAACCAGGCTTTTTCCGTTCATCCTTCCTACTATCATCGCTTAAACTAACGTAGTACTCTTGATCGTCCGAAACAACAACTCCTGCCAAGTATGTAAATGTATTTGGAACATATGTTATGCCAAACCATAGACTAAAATTCCCGATTTCAGAACCAGCGTCGTCGTAGAAGATTAGGGTAGTAACTCCTCTGCCATCTCCAAAGCTTTCCCAAAAAAGATCATACCTTTCGTATTTTTCGTGAGTGAATATGTCCCTTATTACATTTGTTACAATTGTGAATGATGGTATTTCGATTTTGTCTTTCCCTATAGCATCCAGTGTCTGTTCGATTTTAGCTCTAGCGATTTCAAATTTTTCCTCATTATTCTGAGAAAAGCCAAGCACATTGAGAAAAATCAAAAGAATGATAAGAAATCCTCTTGTATGCTTCATTCCCATTTCCCACGATCTGATTATTATATTCACAGTTTAGGTCAATGAATCAAAAACTACAAATACTATAAAGGTGAAGTCAGCAGAATCGACAAGAGAAAAGTTTTCATAGAAATAGTGGACACCTTTCCTATATGACGGCTAACAGACTTTATTCCCAAGAACCCAAGAAAATACCTGGATTATTGAAGCAAATCCAGGAATTGCGCTTCACCCAGGTCATGAAGCTGAAAAATATCTTTATACGGGAGATCGTCGAAGGCAGTTTGTATTCCATGAAGGGAAGCAACCTACAGACCTACCCATGCCTCTCTTGGAAGATGGCGCATATGGCGATATTACTATGTATACTATTATCCAGGATGTAGCTAAGGCTGATAGCAAAAAATTGCTTGAAGACTGATACTTCCATTGTCGGCCTCCACGTAGATTTGTTTCAGATAAAATGTATCATTGATAATCCGTAAGGATTTTTGCAGAGGTTAAGTATGGCCGCGATTATATGGAAGTAATGATGAACTTCCGCACATTGACAACACGTTTTGCCTGGCGGCCCATACCACATTGCCCAGGGAGATACGTCATGAAAGGTGGCTTGGTTGCTCAATCTCCAAGCGATATCGCCGGCCCAGGCGCTGAAATACACGTATTCAACATCGCTACCGCTTCTGACACCGTGCACGTTGTCGAGTTCGCAGATGGTGGTATTATATCGTATCAGAAAGACACAGGGCTTTTCGTCCACACCCTAAATAATAGCACCGGATTTCAGCGGAAACTTGAAAATCTTGGTATCTGTCTTTGATACAGAATTACGCCGATTTGTCAGCATAAGAAGATTAAGTCTGAAAGCGAGATTGTAGAAGGGCAATTCGTATTCGATGATGTGAGTAGCCGACAAAGCAGCCAATGCTTATTTTAGACAATGGGACAGGTGGTGATATTACGATCCCTGTCATTTTACGTGATGACGCTGACGAGGAAAATTTACTTCCGAACTGGCAAATTTCATATCGCTATGCACATCTCCAATACATTAATTATAAATGGCCTATAAAGAGTCTTTCTTAACATGCATCTATCAATCAAGTGCGAGTTTCGCCGCATCTCGTAAGAGATATTGTGATGGCTGTAACACTGGTGACTCTCCCTCAATATTGGATTTTAACTTGTTGGCGTCGTCCAAGTATTTTGCATTGGTGTAAGTGGAATATGGTGTTTCGTATTCGTACAACCGAATTGGCAATAACTGTCACTTTTCACGAAGCTGACCCCCGCGTAACCGCAATGCTGACCCCCTGAA
>JABGPX010000165.1 GCA_018644745.1 Spirochaetales bacterium | reverse complement strand
CGGAGCATCCAAGCTCAAGTGCGTCAACTTGATGGCGAAATAGCTGGAAGTCTTCGAAAATACGCCGGATTTCTGGATGGAACAAACCACGGTCACAGAGTTCATCTACCGATCCACCGGGAGCAAATGCTGGATTGAACTGCAACAGGGGATCCGGCCAGTAGAATCCTTTCTCTATCTCTTCTTCCACCGCCTCCCTGATGTCGTCCGCGCGGATAGAAACGTGGCTGCGGATGTAGTCACGGTACTCCTGCATTATCCTGTCGTGCATTGAGAAAACATCAAATACCCGCGCCATTTAGGTCCTCATGTTTTTTATATCGATTATTAGCTTTTCACGATGTTCAATTACTATATCATATCTCGTCAATTTGTCTATTTATGTTGCGTATTTCCTCACATAGAATATAATTACCTGAGGAAGGCTACATGAGTCACCAACGAATAGAAACTATTTCGGACAGAATACAGCGATTGGTCAACTTAGCCGGCAGCGACGAAGGCTTTTATGTGCTTGCCCTCAATTCGTTCATTGAGTGGTACATGCTCGATGCATATCCACAGTTACGAACGTATGACGAGAAATTCAGAGATGTACTGTACTCCTTTAGAGATATGCTCGCGCAAGAACTGTCTCAAACTACCGGGTGTCCACAGGGCTTTAGCCGCCTATTCAATGATATCTGGGGTGAACGAAAGCTGGCTAACGCTGTTCGCCATGAGTTTTCCCCGCTTGATAAAGATGAAGCTTTGGCGGCAACACATCGATTCCTCAGATTTTGTTCGTGCGTCGGCGTACCTCCCTGCGATGAGTTAGACGGATTAAAGAAAAGTCTTGATGTATGGAATGACAAAACATCCATTCTGGATCGCAGCAAAGCGCTCATCTCGGTTAAGTTTAAGCTGCTCATGGCCAATAGAGAGAACAAGGATCTTTCTACACAGGTAGAAATGTTCAGTACTAAAGAAAAATCACTCGAAAACGTTAGCGCTAGAATTGACCTCTTGGAAACAGAGCTCGAATCGGCCCGTACACAAGTGTCTCGGAAAGACGAGCGCATCGACGATTTGAGAAAAGAGCGCTTCGATCTGATTTCAGAAAGAAAGAAACTCACTGCCGAGATGGAATCCTACAGCCACGTTGACGAATATCTGTCGTATCTCTCACGATTCTCACTTTACACCCGGAGCAGGCTAGACTATGAAAAATCCCTAACGAAACTTACCCCGGAGCAACAACATGCCGTGGACGCCATTGATTCAGGAGCGGACTTTCTCGTGAAGGGAGCCGCTGGCACTGGGAAAACACTCGTTCTTCTCGAAGCACTTCGAAAAATAAGAGAAGAAACGGATTCTGAACTTGATCTCTCTATAAATCGTAAAATTGTCCTGTGCACATATACGACCACTCTCGTGAAATTTGATCGATACATCGCGGAAGTAATGGATCTTGTTGACACCGAGAATGAAATAGTGACTGCTGACAGCTACATCTTGAAGAAACTTAAGTTCTTCTACTCAAATTACTACGTGGACTATAAAGCGTCTAGAGAGTATTGCTCGCGCTTCAACACGGCGGATTTTCTTTCAAACGATGAACTTGAATCGGAAATTGAAGATCTTATTTTCGGCAATTATATAAGTGAAGAGGAATACATAGATCACAGGATCGCACGCCGCGGTATGAGAACGCCACTTAACAATGTCCAACGGCAATCTGTTTGGAACATTCGCTCTCAGATAGTTGAGGAAATGGAGCAGACTGGAAGACTATCAAAAAACTATTCACGTATAAAGCTTCTTGAGGCAATTGAAAAAGAAGGTAGTGAAAATTCAGCCAATGCGGATTTCATTTTTATAGACGAAACCCAGGACTTAAGTGCTGTGGATCTCCGGGTACTAAAAGCTTTGTCGAGCCGAGCACTTATCATGGCTGGCGACAGCGACCAAAGTATCTATTGCATTAGTTCTCCATACAAGCGAGCCGGAATCGAGATAGTCGGCCGTACCCGCATCCTTCACACCAATTTCCGTAACACCTTACCCGTTCACGATCTTGCCGAAATGTACCGTATTTCTTCAGTAGGTATCGACTTCGATGAAACGAGCGCTCCGGTCGCTTTTCGAGATGGACCAATTCCTGAGCTCTACCGGGCCCCGCAGAAGACCTCCTTATTCGACCTCGTAATTCAACGGACACATTTATATATTGAACGACTTGAATACGATCCGGAAAACATCTGCATACTTGCGCCAAGCAACAACGATCTCGACAAATTGAAAGGGCTCCTTAATAGAGCCGGATTCAAAGCTGAAAACATCCGAGCGGCGAACTACTCGTTTAAGGAGCAGGGACTCATCAAGCTATCAACCCTCCATTCCAGCAAGGGTCTGGATTTTCCGGTCGTCCTTCTGTTACTGCCCAGTTTACCCGGCGTCGGGAACTACGATGATGAAGCTCTTGATCGTCTTTACCGTAATCTGATCTATGTTGCAATGACCCGTGCAATGGATAACCTAAATATCTTTCTAATGAATGATCCGAAAGAGCCGGCTCTTACAGTTCTTGGTGAAGTCTACGAGGAATTCGTGGCTCAGCAAATTGCGGAAGCCCCAACCACCAACTAATAATAAATTGAAATCCCTACTAGGTAATTTAAGACAGCCGTAGCCGCCGTTGCAAGTTCCGCCACTCCAGTTTCAATAATGAATATCACTAGACTCGCCATGTGAAGCGCCCGGATTTCCCGGACACCCGATCAGGTGAGCGGGCTTACTTCGGAAATACCCATACTTTTCCATCACTAATCCCAATTCAATCCGCCGTTTTGAAACTGAAGAGTCATCTGCCCGCACTTCGGGCACTTATAGTCACCGTTGGTTAGTTTCAACTCCGTTCCCAGTTTTTCCCAGACATTCCAATCTACCACTATATACTGCCCTTTGGTTCCTGATATGTGCAGTTCTCACGGTGCTTTCGGGCTGTATGAATGTTGATTTCGCGGCGTCAGTGGCGGTGCCAATATCGATGACCCGTACATCTGTAGATACTATACCGTCATTCGGCACTTCAAAAAAACAGCGAAGGCGTGGTTCACATTGTTTGATCTTGTCACAATGCAAAATCCTGATTTCTCAGACCTTATTGAAGGCGAGCTGAAGAGAACGCCGGGAGACGCGGTGATCAACGTCGGGGTGCGGGCCTTGAGAGAGAAATGGCACGGTATCTGCTTTCATACCTATAGAAAGAAATAGTGCAGTTGCTATTGCACCTTGATAACAATCTCAAGAGGAGCAAGAATATTAGCAGACATGGGAAAAAAGCACGAAGTTCGGGTCGATGGTAATTTTCATTTCATGGACAAGGATCCCTTCGGTTCCGGTGTTCCCTTCAGTGCCTGGAAGTGGGCTGAACAGCGGTGTAAGGAGCTCGTAGGAATGACACCCGATGTGCTAAAGCGGGAAAAGAGTAGGCACGACCGGGATTGGGAAAAGATAAAGAAACTCCGGGGGAGAGAGTGAGCGCCCTCTACCTACTCATCATGAGCGCCGTAAAGCTCGCCATCGCTTATGTCTGGCTCAGGTTGATCATAAAGATGGACCGTCACCGGAAAAAGAAGAAAACTGACAAAGCCTTTTCCATCAGCACGGTCGAGGGCTTCCTCGTAGTATCTACGTTCCAATTCTCTCTACAATATGCTGTATTTGTTCCGGCGATTTCACGAATCCTCTATAAATAGCGTTATCTACATTCCATTTTGAATCTTCCGTTAATTTTGTTGCGAACACTTCATATAGCTCTTCGGATTTAACGCCGAAGTACTCACAAAACCGTTCAACGTAAAAGTAAAAGCTGATTCCGTCTTTGTCATTTGATTCGAATGGCTCGATATTGAGTATCGTATTCCTTCGGCCTTCCATGATCCCAATGAATGATATAGTTGAAAGTGTCGGCATCCGAGAATCAAAAATCGTCGTCATGAAGTCCAAAACCTCTGAGAATAAACCTCCAAAACCATTCTTCTCAGAATAGTCCATGTAGTCATCAATCGACAGGGGTGGTTTCCTTTTCCCTCTCGACTTTTTCGATTGATTCGCAACAACCTCTTCCGGCTCAAGCAGGAAGTTTCTTGCTAGATACTCTTGCCCATCGTCTTTGTAGAAATCGAATGTAACTGCGTTTATATTCACACCATAGGTTTCAGAAAGGTATTTAATAATCCTTTCAGAATGGCTATCGATTTGTGAACCCACTATCAGCATCTTATGATTCTCATTGAGAATTTCAGGAAGCGGTTCGTTGAACTTTGCTGAGAAAGCCGTATTAAGAGGACCATCGGTTTTTAGATATTGATCGGCCATCTCAGTGATCTCTTCATTTGTAAGGTCCTTCATCCAACTCGCATAATCAAGCGCTTGTGCCGTTATTTCCCTTGGGGTCTTGTCCCGCTTCAGTTCTAGAAGAATGAGGTCCCCCAATCGGTCTATTCCTAATAGATCAATGTACCCACCAAATGTAGTCTGATTTTGCCTCC
>JABGPX010000413.1 GCA_018644745.1 Spirochaetales bacterium | reverse complement strand
CATTCAGATAGAGATACAGCTTTTCTCTTCGGCGATGGCGCGGGTGCGGCCGTTGTGTCCTCGGAAAATGTCGGCCATGTGCTGTCAAATATAACTTTGAACGCGGACAGTTCGGGTTATGACATCATTTATAGAAAAGCCGGCGGCTCCATAATGCCCCCCAGAATGATGGACTCACCGAAAGATGAGTTTTGGTTCATGGATGGTGGAAGGATGTTTAGAAGCGCCGTGTCAGCCTTCTCAGAGGTCATCCTGTCAGTCTCCGAGAACGCGGAAACGCCCCTGGACGATATTGCCTGGTTTGTACCTCACCAAGCCAACGCCCGAATACTGAAAACAGTCGCGGGTAGAATAAAAGCGAAACCCGATCGATTCTTTTTTAATATCAAGATGTTAGGGAATACCTCCGCCGCATCAATACCTCTTGCGCTGAAGGATATTGCTAAACAGAAAATTGTTAAAAGCGGCGATAAATTGCTTCTCTGTGCAGTTGGTGCGGGATTAACTTCAGCTGGCTGTATGATTACCTGGAAATAAAAAAAACGGTGTGCCCGGACGTCAATCCTAACACACCGCTTTTTGTAGGTATAATGAGAACTCTGTTCTCTTGTATTCTTTTCGGCTGGATATCAGTAAATCTTTAGATAATGCCCTGAACCTTTGCGGCTGAACCTCAGTCGATTGCCGCGCCGGGCCTCCCGGCCAGGTACAGCAGGTGATATTCAGCTGAAAGTTCAAGTTCACGATACATACGCAGGGAGCTAGCTTTCACGTCTTTTAGGGAAGAAGAGGAACTTGAGTTTTCAATAATAGTCTCCGCCACATCCTGGACTAAAAATCCCGCTACATCCTTCGATGAGGAGTGGAGAAGCTTAACATCGATTTCACTTAATCTATCCAAGAGAGCCTGTAACTCTTCACCCTGGGCACTATCGAGAGTTTCAGCGAGTTTTCCGGCCTCCTTAGCCAGGTTTCTGAGGTCCTTCAGATCCGCTAGAAGACGATTTAACGCGGATTGCATTACGGCTCTGGAATCGACGCGTTCGGCTGCTGAATAATCAGTAACTGTCTTGAAGATGAATTCTTTCTTTTTTCGTATTTCTGGAAATGTTAGGATTTCCCGGTATTCGCAGAATTCCATTCCGTCAATTTTGAGGCCGTTAATAGAAAGATTTTTGCAGTTTATTTCCGGGTACATTTTAATTTGATTTTCAAACCACCATTTATAAGTAATTAGCCGCCGATCGGTGAGTACCTGTTTCCCGTTGTTTGCATCAACAAAAAAAGGATCCGCGTCATTGAGCATGAGGAAGCTGCCGGTCTCTGTGGTAGTAAATCGGTCCGATCCATTGAGCTGAAAATCCTCGAATCGGCCGCCTTTGAAATGAGTGTTTCGATTAGGAAAACCAAGGTCTAGGCCCGCGCTTATAATCGGTGAGCATCCCATGGTTCGTGCGGCGTCCCAAGCGGACGTGGCAACCGATCCTCCTGCACCGAGTTTGCCGAAGGAGCCCAGAGATTTCTCGATATATGCGCCGAGGGGGAAAAGGGAATCACCAAAAAAAACTGCTTTGTATTTATTCCGAAGAACCATCGGGTAAGTTGCCGATTCGGTTATCAATACAAGGTCTGAGGTATCGCAGCTGTCCAGGTGACGCGCATTCCAGTATTGAGGATCGACGATAACCAGGAAATCTGGAGAGACTCCTGCCTGCGAACATGCTCTTAAGCTCGTATCTACCGCTATTACCACACATTTTTGTGAGAGTTCGTGCAGAAACGGCAAAACTTCATCCAGCGAAGGGCCGGCAGCTAGAATGAGCGCAGGTAAGCCTCTATATAAACCGTGAAGCGATGCGAGTCTCTCTCCCTCCGGCAGATATGGCAAATTATCCGACAGATTGCGAATCCATCGTCGGCCGAAACGCTTCAAAGTATTGCGATTTATCGTTCTCCGCTCAATGAACGAATCGATTACCGCTTGCAGACGGCTGAAATATGCTTCGTTGTGTCGGGTTAACGAGCGGGGAGAGACGGCTCCTATGCTTGCAGTATTGATAGTGTTAAGCACAGTCGCCAGGGCATCGGGCTGCCCATCAAGTAATAAGCTGACGTTTTTGGACGCGAAAATGTCAGTTAGATTGCGAATTTTCAGGGCTTCAAAAAAAAAATCCTTGTCAGGTTCCACGATTATGAGAGGAATCTCCGGATAGCGGGATAGGAATGCTTCTGCGTAATATCCGAGACCGAAGCCGAATAATACGGCGCAATTTTTTTCCTCCCAATTCTCGATGAAGCGGTTTGCTTCTCTCTCGGGATCTCTTGGAGAATGTATATAGGTCCCTTTAATTCTTGCGGTGGGGACTCCCGATGATGCTTGTAGAATTTCGATGTCGGCTCTATTTATCTTGGAGTCCGGATCCGGTTCTGAAAAGTTGGGAAATGCTTTACGCAGACCCGCGAAGTTCCGCAGGAAGTAACTCATTCCAGCTCCAATACGATTTTGAGCCCGGAGGTGATTGGAACTCCCGGTGCCGGGGTTTGCCCGACGACCCAACCGCTTCCTCTAATTGAGACACTGATATTTTCCATGTTGAGCAGCGGTAACAGCTGGCGTTTTGAGTATCCTGTGAGATCAGGAACCGAATCGCCCACCAACAGAGGGGGAAGACCTTGTATCTGGACAGTACCGTCATGGCTGATTATCTGGTCTCCTTCTCTCTCTATTTCCAGATAGTCCACTAAGGACTCACCCAATTCTTTTACCACCGGCGCCGCAATTCGGCCTCCGTATGTCTCACCGGCTTTGGGATGATTGATGACGACATAAATTATGAGCTCCGGGTCGTCAGACGGGAAGATTGCTAGACACGATGCTAGGAATGCCTCGTCCGAATAGGTCCCTGTTTTTGCGTCAAAAACTTGAGCGGTTCCTGTTTTTGCGGATACCCTTACTCCGTCTATTGCCGCCCTTGTCGCTGTTCCGCCGCTTTGAGTGGCTGTTTCCATCATCATTAGCATCGCTTGCGCCGTTTCCGGAGATATTGCATCAATGAGCGGTTTTCTATTGAATTCTTCTATCACCTTCCCATCTGGTGAAACGATTTTCTTCACTATGTGCGGTTCCAAGATAAAGCCATCGTTGGCAAATGCGGTGGCTGCTGTTACTAGCTGCACAGCCGATACGGATATCTCTTGTCCGAAAGCCATCGTTGGTTTTGATCGAGCGGACCACTCATCTACGTCATTGAGCAGTCCGTTTGATTCTCCCGGGAAGGGAAGGGCGGTATCTGAGCCGAAACCAAATCGTATAAGCATATCGTGGAAAACCTTGGCACTGACAGATTCAGAAGCGTACGCGGCTCCCGCATTGCAGGAGTATTTGATTATACCAGCCGCGTTAACCGTTCCGTGGGTGCCTAGGCATTTTATGGGCTGATCAATATCCGGGTGCTCATAATAGCCGTTACATTCAAATACACTTTGGCTTCCGATGGTGCCGACCTCAAGGAAACTGGCTATTGAGAATATTTTGAACACCGAACCTGGCTCATATGCAGCAACCGCGGGAAGGTTTGTCCGGTTAACCGCCGGGAAATTACTGAAGACGTTCGGATTATAGTCTGGTGATGCAACATATCCGAGTATGTCGCCGTTTTTTGCGTCCATAACGAGTATCATCACCGAATCAGCTACCTGCTCATCAAAGGTTTTTTGTGCGATCTGCTCCGTAAAGTACTGGATATTCACATCCAGGGTAAGAAAGATCTGGTTGCCGTATATTATGTCTTCTGTGCTGTCCTCGACTTTGGGGCTCAAGATATCCTCGTACACAAGCTCAAGGCCTTCCAAACCCTTATTGTCGATATCCACAATACCTAAAACATGAGACGCGAGTTTATCCTCGGGATAGGTTCGGTCGAATTCCGGCTGCAGATGTATGCCGTTAATAGTACCGTTGGAAATAAGTTCTCGAACCTCGTCGCTCTCACCCTGATTTACTTTTCTTTTTATGTATGCAAATGAGGAAGGGCTGTCCATAATTCCCGAAATAGCGTCGGTCCCCATGTCTAACGCCCTTGCAAGCGACGTCGTGGTACTTTCCCTGTCTTCCAAATCAGGTTTCCAGACCGTTACAGAGCTCAGTTCGGTTTGAATCGCCAGGATTCGGCCGTTCCGGTCCAGCAACGGTCCTCTCTCAATTACCGGTTTCCGCGCCGGATTCTGCTGGTCTTCAGGGGTGAGCAACATGAGGGAAATATAGCGCCAGATTATGAGCAGGACAGCTACGCTCAAAATAATGAGTACCGAGCTGAATCTGCTCATATTCCTTTTTTCTTCCATATCCCTCCGGGTTCGTCCACAGCTAAAGACTTGGCGGTAGCGAAAAAATGTTAATTGCCGACTGGATTGTGCCGTGGACGGGACAGAATTTTTCAAACAGTACGGTGATCAATATTAATACGATCCACTATAATTGTCGATATGAATAATAGCGGCCTTAATGAAAAGAATACTGGATTTCCTTCGAGGTGG
>JABGPX010000163.1 GCA_018644745.1 Spirochaetales bacterium | reverse complement strand
ATCGAGCCCTTTATCCGGAAACGAGAAGTAGGTGTGTCTTCCTCCAGAGGGCGTTCGGACGGAAAAAGTCTTCCAATCCTCAGCTCGATCTTTGACGAGCCGCTCCCAGGCCTTGATACCGTCCGGAGCATCGCTATGTCGGTCAAGATCTAGAGGCAGGACGCCGGAGGATAGACCAGTAACGATACCCCAATTGCAATCCGGGAACTGCCGATCCCACGCCTTAATCTTCTCGATATCGCTTGTCGCCGCTTCTTTCCAGCCCTTTATTGCAGGAGTCTTGTCACGCTTTTGTGGATAGATTCTGCATCCGAGTTTCGCAAAACGCTCAACCAATATTTGTTTGCTTGCCGTCACTGTCCAAGCCTCCTGCTCCATTCAGTTACTGATTGCCTTGAGACCGACGACGAGACACCTCGATTTCTCATTTGCCCATCTCCTCACACCATCTGATAACCTCTGCCTTCGGATACCGCGTGACACCGCGGATCTTTGCACCACCGGCAGGACGTTTGCTTACGTACTCTGGACGGCGCAAGGAGTGATACGAAATGCCCGAATATTCGCAGACTTCACGAAGCGTGGACCATGCGGCAAGCAGAGGTTTCCGGCTTGTTTTTAATTCCTCTTCAAGGGCTTTTACACGCGCCTCGAGACCAGGGACGCCTCTGGCGATTGCGGCAAGTTCGTCTAGGGTAACAGAACTGGCATCGGGCATTTTACGCTACCTTACGCTCTTCAATCATTGGCTCAATCTCCCTGAGTTGCACTTTCAGCCTTACTCCTATTCTCACCTCGATTTGCGCATGTTTTCATATAACCCAGTAACTCCTCCATCTGAAAACGCAAACATTTTCTACCCACTCGCAAATAAGGCAGCTCCCCTGATTTCACCAACCGATATAACGAGGTCCTTGAAATGCGAAGTACCTCGCCTGCTTCACGTGCAGTCATCAATTCCATAACTCCTCCTTATGCTTTATGTACGATACATAAAACATAGCTGTCAAAAAAAAATTTACACTACTCCTTCTTTCTCAAGCGCCTTTTTTGCCCAATCGGCGTGTTCCCACACTCTAATAATAAGAGTATCTGATTTGATATCAGTAAGCACTGCCTCGTCCCTATCAACCCAGTGACCGGTAAATAAGTCTTCTGGCGCCAGATGCACTGTTTCCAATGGGTCGACGTCGATAATCGCTTCTGATGCTCTCATACGCCCATCATAGTGAATCCAATAATACGCTCGTTCTGGCGGCACTTCTCGGGTAAAAAGATGTAAGCCTCGTATAAACAAGAGACATGCTGTTACCGAATTCATATCTTTGAGGAATGACAGAAGAACTTGTCCAAGGCTGGCCAGCAATACGTCATCAAAATAGAATTTTCGTGGGCCACCACGACGAGATAGATCTTTATCTAAGGAACCATACATGTTCCGAGCGATTTGACTATTAATCGTTCCTCGAGGGATTCCAAGTGCGTTCGCCAGAGCCGTTGGTGACAACCATCTATTGCCTCTTGTATCATGCATAGTACATAATATACCACCATCTACTATCAGCGTCCATATCTTGGGAAAATTTTTTCAGTTCCTATGCCAGTTAAAGCATAGTGTGATTGCAGGTCACCAGTGGTCTTTCAGCAAATTATTGATGTGAGTAGACAGGTCTGTTCCGACTCTTGGTTAGTGGTGTCCCATCACCCATATTAGAATAGTCATGATTTTGAGCCTCTGGACGGTGGATCTGGGCATTCCAGATAGTTCTGATAGTTGTCTAACAGAGGCGGTAAGGCGGTCATTTATGAATGATAATAAAAGTTGTCGTTTTTCGTTTGCTTCAGCTTGGCATTGCTGGGCAGCCTTTTTTGAGATCGATTCTACGGAACATCGCGAATGTGACCGTCAATATGTGTTTGGTACAGATCGCTTCTCTAAATAATACTGGAACACCGAATCAGATGATGTGTTATTTCCGGCGGCACTCATTCAGATTTTGGAAATGATATTTATCGGGCCGGATCTCCTATACCTAATGACGTCTGTGGGCTCCTATGTTATGCGCCCATGCAAAATTACAGAATCACCGAGGGTCGAATCGTTCTATAAACCAATCGGCGACTGTAATGGCATTTGCGACTAGATCCAAAGATTTGCGTTTCCCCACATTTTCACTTCGTCCGTGTGAGATCTTGTTCCTTCTATCAACAAGGAAGGCTGTTTCCCGCTTTAGATACTCGTCATCTTCATTCATAAGCTGATCAAGATACTCGGCCCATTGAGGGTCGAATCGACGGACCACGGTCACCAATGCACCGGGGCTGGGATTGGATCCGCGCCCTAGCCAGCTTGCTCCGAACGATGCGCTTCTTGGATCTGCTCTGCTCTTAAGATAGGAAATACAGCAGATTTCCACACACTGCTCGAGATAGCCGCAGGTTCTGACCACTAGGAAGCGAGCAAGTTCTGCAGAGGCTGGATCAGACGGGTCCTGTAATTCGACAATGCTTTTCAGTTCAAATAGCGATCTCTTCAGATTGGATATTTCCAGAGACGGCCACGCCTGATTCCACACGATCTACACCTTAGAGAATATCTGCGTGGCCGTCAAAATTCTGAGCTGAACCTGGCTTTCATCGGCTGTTGCTTTGGAGATAGCGTCTATGGCCTCTCGTTTGAACTCACTAATTGCGGCGATGACGCTTTCAGGTGGCAAGTTATCTTCTCCATTACTTAATCTCTGCATCAATCCCACGAGTACAGCTTCGGCCAGGGCTGAATTTACCTGGGTTTTCCCAACTCGAATCGCTACTCTCCCTGCACTGTCCACTAAAACCTTACAGGCGTTCTGGAATAGGGAGGTAAAACTCGAATGTTCCTCGGCGCCTTGATCTCGATGATCTGCTACTACATCATTCAGGAACTTTTTTAGCGGCCGTCGGTATTCGCTTGATCGATCCATCAATCCGAAGACACGCAGAACGAGCTCTTGATCACGTAACCGAGGTGATTTGTTGCCGTAAAGCTCACGCCAATGCTCTCCAGTGTTAAGCAGCTCAAGAAAGTCAATAAACGGGCCCGCGAAAAGAGCAACCCGGATCTCGTGCGCGGTTAGTTGAGTTCCACCCGAATTAAGTCTTTCGAAGATATGGTATATGGCCTCCATTGATTCAGTCGAGCCGTCGCTTGATACTATGATAGCCTGAATGAATGTATTGTCAAATTGCCGACGTAGATCCTCGGGAAGAGATTTATATGTTAGATTCTTGAACTCATCGGCCACATTTCGAAGAGAATACTCACGCCCTTCATAAATGCCATCGCGGAAGAACCTTAGCGTCAACAGGCGTTGCTGGCCGTCTAGTACTAAATACCGATTATCGGATTGCTTCACGAGAAACACACCGGGAATTGGATAACCCAATAAGATAGATTCTATGAACTTGTCCATTTGCGGTCTACGCCAAACGAACGCTCTCTGGAATCCAGCCGCCTCGATATCTTCGTCATCGTGTCCAAAAGTCGGGATGAGAATATCACGATTGATAAGCCTTTTGACCAACCCATCCACGTCGAAGTCCTGCCCTGTATAGGAAACGGGCTTCGCTTCTCGTTCGACTGACTCAAGATCCTCTCGTTCTTCTTCAGTGAGGAGAAGCTCTTCTTCTTCCGATTTTATATTTTCAATCATGCTTCAGCTTAATGCAAAAAAAAGCCATATGCTACCAATTTTTAGGACGCATAACATATTACCTTCACGAGTTTTCTGCATAACGTCCACGACTACAATATTATGCGGTTATTCTACTCCCCATCACATTGACAGCACAATCATGTCGCGCTGCTCAAACGTTAAGCTGCGTGGAAAACTATTACTCGCTTTATTTGACCCTTTCGATTTCCTGCTCCTCTATCGGTAAAAGCCCAAAACTCACCCAGGCAAGAACCACCATGCCTTTTTATTTGAATGTATCCACCTCAGAATAAATAGAATTATCCAGACCCTTCACCATTGAAAATCTCATCAACAGATTCCCTTAGGTCAGACAAATCCATTCTATTAGGATCGGTATATCCTCGCTGAGTCGATGTCTCCTCCCAACCGAGCGCGAACCTCATTTTCAGCTGGTCGGCGGCCTTATTCGCCATCAGCGATTGAAGTGTATGACGGAAACTGTGAGCTTTTACCCCCCTTGGATTCTCATAGCGAGTTTTCTTGCCTGGTTGCTTAATCTCAAGAATATTACCGGCATTTACCATGGCCCGCCTGAATCTCTTCGTCCACCAAGTCCCTTTCCGTGGAGTCCCGTCCTCCCAGCATAAAACATATTCATGCGGCAAAACATGCTCACTATTTGATCTCAACTCTTTCAACGCCATAGCCGTCTTTTTCGGTAGGAAAACATACCTTTTCCGGTTCCACTTGGGTTCCCCTACCTCGAAAGGTGATTCGCTTTTTACCGCTCTATCTATGTGAATCAACTGTTTCTCAAATATTATTTGCTGCCAGGTTAGGCCCAAGATTTCACCCTTTCTCATCCCGCATGAGGCGGC
>JABGPX010000458.1 GCA_018644745.1 Spirochaetales bacterium | reverse complement strand
AATAGATAATCCGGCTCGCTGCCAGAGATTCTTGAATACTTCCTCATCTTCTCGGGTAAGCTGCTGGCATATTTCGATGAAGTTTTCTCTCGATACCTGTCGGGCCGGTTTTTTCCTCTGTTTTGATGAGGCCGGCTCTACCTCGAGATTCTCTTCATATGGAACTGAGGGATCACATTTTATATGGTAGTAATTCTGCACCCGGCGCTCGGTGGGCAGGCCGTTGTCGTCCCAGCCCATTGGGTAATAGACGCTTTTCCCCTTCATTCTCTGGTATCGAGCTATAAAGTCGGTATGTGTGTAGCTGAATACATGCCCGATATGGAGAGAACCGGAAACTGTGGGGGGCGGAGTATCGACTACAAATTTATTTTCCCGTGCGGCGGAAGGATCATATGTGTAGACGTGGTTTTCCTGCCAATATTCATGCCACCCAGATTCTGCCTTCTCGGCCTCGAAGTGCTTAGGTATGGCCTGCATATCTATAATTTTATACTTCCCGCCTTTTTCCGGCATGGACTGCTCCTTTCCGCGTACTCTAACTGTAAATGATTATGCTCCATAATCGTCAGGATTAACCATTGTGTCAAGTTTTGTGCACATATTACTTAGTGACCCGAAGCTTGGTGTTTTTTACACTTATTTATGCGTGACAGTTCCCCAAATATAGAAATTTCGGATATATATCTTCTCTGCAAGGATTTATAGAAAGAAAAACACCAGGCTTCGGGCCAGTACTTACATATTACATTGTCCTGGACATATGATTGTATTACTTTTGACTAGAGGAATCGAAGGAGAATGGCATGTCTGAAAATGACAATGAGATATATGAGTATGCAGTGCTTGCCGGGGGCTGCTTTTGGTGTGTTGAAGCGGTGTATGAGAGGATTGATGGAGTAAGGTCAGCGGTTTCCGGTTACACCGGCGGGACGGCGGAGAATCCGACATATCGTCAGGTTTCTACCGGAAGAACCGGCCATGCGGAAGTGGTAAAGGTAGAGTTCGATCCTAACCTTGTTTCCTATGAAGAGATACTCGAAGTATTCTGGAAGTCTCATGATCCGACAACTCTCAATCGTCAGGGCTCAGACACAGGCACCCAGTATCGTTCCGCGATTTACTACGACTCCGAGCAGCAGCTTGAAATCGCCAAGTCTTCACGCGCGAAAGCTCAGAATGAATTCAACGCTAAAATTGTTACCGAGATATCACCTTTGGAAGAGTTTTATGTCGCGGAGGAATATCATCAGGACTATTTCGATATCAATCCGACAGCAGGTTATTGCCAGTTCGTTATCGCGCCAAAGCTGCAGAAGCTCGGTCTGCCGGGTGAAGCCTTTAAATAGCTGTAATGCTTAACTACCGGCTGAAATAGGTAGAGTACTTCACCAGGGCATTGCAGATTGCGTCGACGTTTTCCAATGGTACACCTTGATCAACTTCAGCTGTCAGCCAGAGCCCTCCCTCGGGCGAGCCGAGTTTTTCGACCGCCTCATGAACATGAGCGTCAATATCAGACGGTGTACAGAATGGGAACATCTGCCGGTCGAGATCAAGATCGACACATATCCGGCCTTTGCAGACCCTCTGTAGATTATCAAGGCCGTTGGCCCGGACCTGAGGATTCACGACATCCACCCCGCAATCTTTGAGATCCATTATTATCTCGTGGATATGGCCGTCGGTGTGCATGTACACATACTGCCCGTCATCCTTCAAACCCGCATAAATCTGCCTGTAGCACGGCTTCAAATATTTTCGCCAGGTTTCGGGGCTCATGGGAAGGCTGTTCTGCATACCCAAATCGTCACCGAAACCTACTATGTTGCCGGTACCGGTGAGTTTGCTTCTCGTAATCTCCACTTGCCGAAGGTTGTATTCCAGCACCCGATCGAGGAGCATCTGAAGTTCCGGCGGTTCCTCCGCAAAATCCATCATTACTTCCTCGAAGCCCCGAAGATCCTGAAGGCGAAGATACATAAAGCCATGCGGGCACCCGGCGTCTTCTTCGGGAGCCTTCAAGCTGTGAACCATCTGCCGATTTGGAACAGGATGACCGGTCACTATTGATTCCATACCGTGATGCATGTTTTCCCATTTGCATCCCCACACATCGATATGAGTTCCCTGGACATAGGTCCCGCGTACCTGATCATAGTCCCGCTCTTCGGTTTGATCGCCGAATACTTCGGGATAGGATTTTGTTATTTCTTCCAGTTCCTCCCGGTATTTTATCCAGGCGGCGGGAAGGATACCGCATCTGATTGGAATTTTTTCGGGGCGCTGAAGAAGCAGTGATTCTATCCGGTCGTTTGATTCCATAAGTCTATTATTCCTTTTTGCTACGCTTGATAGCTTTCAAGCAGATTTCGTATGTTGTTGATTCCATTGCCAAATTCATCTACCTCGGCGACAATCGTATCCGTTCTGGATGCCAGAAGCGGCTCAACTTCCTGAGCAGTGTATCTGACTGCTCTGTGCATTCGCTTTCCAAGGTGATGGGGTCCTTCGCCGATGAAGGGATTATAGAAATCCCAAACCACTTCGCCGTCTCTAGTCACCTCAAAAAGCCGGCCCGCGTCGCACTCGCAGATAAGTGTATTGCCGTTTGTCAGCCTTTGACTTCCCGACCGGAACGGCGAGAAGAAGCTCTCCGGGTCCTTGTACTCCCACACCACGTCTCGACTCAATGGATCCAGCTCCCGGATAATCGAATATCCGCGGTAGGTTCCGTTGTCAAAGACAAGGATATTTCCGTTCGGAAGCATGGTAGGCTCATGCTGGCCGTCCAGAATTCCCGGTCCCCATGCCCACACTATCTTGTCTTTCTCAGGATCAATTATCCCGGTGATATCGATGGATCGAAGGCTGAAGAGAAGATTGCCTTTCTTGAACCTCTCATCTTTGCGACCTAGAGGAGTATCCGGTAGATACTCTATCGTATTGGTGTGTGCCCAGTCGGCAGGGCAGATTGAAAGATCCGACTGAGGGTCTCCGGCCGGCACCGGCTCTCCCGGACGCCCCGTTTTGTGCGGGTTTGCATACGGGATGGGGATTGGAAGGCTCGCCAACTCGCACAGCTCTTCGAAGTGATCGGACATATAGAATTTCCAGACGATATCTTTTTTCCGATTGATTCGGACAATTACGTCTGATCGTATGTAGTCAGGCTCTCGCCCCATAGGAAACAAACCCGGCTTCACCGGCTCATTAACCGCACCCAAAGAGTAGATTTCTTCAGAGCTCACCCAGGCGTAATCGTGATGGTTCGGGGTAGTCATCCACTCTTCGCCTTCCCATCGCCAGAGTACTTCTCCGTCGGGAGCGATCTCTTCGAGCCATTCCCCGCAATTATGGGTGAATATGTTTCCGTCTGAATGAAGCTCAGACACGTTACTGTGTGTTACTTTCCAGGAGTGCACGATCAGCCCGTTCATATCCATAAGGAAGAGGCGATCGCTCCAGGATGACGAGAAAAGGGTGTAGCCGAATTCGGTTTTTTCCTGATCGTACTTCCTCACGCCGAAAAGCCCGCCGTGAACTCTGCGCTTCTCACCTGATGTTATTACCGCGCCGTCTTTGAACATGTGCTCGCTCCTGGTTACTGGCAAATCGTACTTTATGGTAGTGATCTACCGTATAACATTGAGCAAAGCCGGGCAACCAAAAAAACCGCCGCCATACGGTATGTACGGCAGCGGTCATCAATTAATCAGTTTTGACTATTGCTCTTACGGCATTAAGTCATAAGCTCCGGCGTTGATGGTATAGATCCCGAAGTCGGTCATTCCACCGCTTACGTCTCCAAATGTGTCAAAATCTAGATCGCCCATTACCGTGGCGAATATCGTATCCTGAAGAGCCGTAATGACTCCCGCAGGTACAGTGTCCCCTGCCGCGTCAAATGCCTGCAGGAGTGCCTCTCCCGCGGCATATGCATTCAGGTAAAAGGGCCCGGGCTCCTCGCCGTAGAAATCAAAATACTCATCGATGACAGCCTGCGCCGGCGAACTAGGTTCCGGATCGGCCGTGTCGACTACGTACACATCTGCCCCGTTGGTCGCGGTCAGAAGCGCAGCGGATTTGCCATAGGAGGCAACTATAAATGGTACAGAGAGAGGTTCAGCCCGTATTGCTTCTAAATACGCCAGAGCATTTGCACCGCTGCCGACGAACAGGACAGCCGTTGCGGTAGACATACCTAAATTCGTAACATCGGCAGAAAAATCCCCAGAAAAATCTATTGGGTATACCTGGTCAACGGTACCGGTTTCGTTGAGAACCGCGGTTTGCAGTAGATCGGAGAAATAGGTATTACCGGCCTCATGTACGACAGCAATGTTCGTATCACCAAGCGTGTTGACTACAAGATCCGCCGCTATAGCCGCCCGCAACCCGTCGGAGCCAATAGCCCTGAAGAAATTTGGATATGTTCCGTCGGTGAGTGACGGTACGGTTGCTGAAGGAGAAATAACTGGGATATCATCCGCGGCATATATTGGTAGAGCCGCCTCGGTGTCGACGCTCGCTGAGTGACCTATTACGCCGCTTACACCAAAG
>JABGPX010000164.1 GCA_018644745.1 Spirochaetales bacterium | reverse complement strand
TGATACCCAGCAGAGTGATTCTCAAAGAGAGCCTGGATGAACGATTCGAGATCTTCAAGACCAATGGAATATTCAACCTGAAAGATCTGATAGCCGCTTTGAAGCCAAGGCAAAAAGCGGAAGCATTCTCAAATCGCACCGGTCTACCAATAAACTATCTGACTATACTCCTGCGCGAAGTCGGCAGTTATCTCCCCAATCCTGTACCGCTCGCAAAATTTCCTGGAATTGATTTTGCTTATCTCGAGCATCTGGTAAAACAAAGAATCAAAAACACGAAGCAGTTATTTGAAAGAGCAACAACAAACCACGGAGTCAGTCAACTGTCTCAAGCAACGGCTATCCCGTTGGAAAAGCTGAACGAACTGGTTTCGCTGTCGGATTTAGCAAGGCTGTATGGTGTAGGTCCTGTGTTCGCCAGGATTATTTACGATGCGGGGATTACCTCGGTGAAAGCATTTGCCGAATGCGGTGCCCATGCATTTATGCGGATGTATGAAGAGAAAACACACAAGAAAGCGGATTTTAGAATTGAGGATATAGAGTTTAGCCTTGAATTGGCGCGAGAATTGACCTCGGTGGTATAAATTGCATACAGAGCCGATACTAAACGGTTTTATCTGCATTACGGTAGCGGACAAGAGCATGAGAAGCAATAAGGACGAGGTCGGCAAGGTACCTGGAGTGGAGCGGATAGACCCTCTCTCGTCCTCTTCAGAAATACTTGCTGTACTCTTCGAGAACCTCAGCAAGGTCTTTTGCAGCGGCTCCCTGAAACTCGGCGCCGGATGCCTCGGAGAGTAGACGGCCAATGTCTAGGTCCGCGTCGCCTCCGATGCCTATGAAAAAAATCTGAACCGGATACCGCGTCTCTATTACCAATCCCGTACCAACCGTGTCGCTTTTCGATACTTTTAAGCCGTTTTCGTCACGCGGACGGTCTCTTCTCAACCCGGAATAACTCCGTATCGGTGTTTCATCACGTGACATCATCCTGACAATCTCGTCGAGCCTTACAGAACCTACATTTGCCTGTCCGTCCGTGAGTACGACGACCCCGCGAATGGCGTTTTCATTGCCCGAAGCGTTGTCTGTCATCCTAATTCCCGCGGATACCGCGTCATAGAGGGCCGTTTGCCCACCGGCTCGCATTTCGCAAACGGCTTCGGCGATATCAAAACGGTTCTGTGCAAGCGGCCTGACAGGAATACGCACGCTGATTGTATCGCCGAATGCGATAAATCCAACTTGGTTATTTTGAGCCATCGTATCAAGCGCGGCAATCATGCCGTCCTTTGCTTGTTGCAGCTTCTCGCCAATCATCGATCCGGATTGGTCGATGATAAAGGTGACGATTCCTGGTCTTTTTACTTCCACCCAAGCACCGTCGATTGCGGCCGCGACTTCCGGATCGACTTTTTCGGGGCGGTATACCAGTGGCGGTTCTTTCGGGTCGAGACCATATACTTTGCTTATCGGATGTGTAGGAGCCATGTCTGTGCCGGGACGAAACCCCGCTATCATAAATGAACGCTGCTGTTCATCCTCACGAAGGAAGTCCACCCATTCAGTCGCTCCTTCAACATGTTCTTCCGTTACCCATGCGGCATCGACAATGCAGGCGCTGTTATTTCGAGCCATCGTTCCCTCTTTGGGATAGATCATTACCATTTCTTTTTCGAGGGGTGGCGGAATTACTTTTTCACCATTGATAAATATACTTTCGGTTCCCTCGTACAGGTGAATCAAATTGTCTTCGGGCATGAGGAAAAAGTGACCAAAACGCGTACCCTGGTAGATCTTAGTAAGTAGCGGGCGGGTGCTGATCATATAGTGATCTATTAGGTTTTGAAAATTCTTCACATAAGCAATTACCTCCGGGTTCTTAACGTCGTCCACTGTAAGGTCTTCCGGTGATTTGTCCGCCGCGATGGCGTAGAGAGAAAAGAGAACACTTCGACCAGTGCTGGATGTCGTCGGATCGGTAAACGCCACAAGAGGCCGTCTCCCCCATTCAGCTTTAGCGGACGGGTACCTTGCCCATCCTTCAGGATCGTTTCGTAAGGCGATTATGTCGGCGTATCCGAGCTCTTTCTCCGGCCATCCCAGGCATTCTGCCATTTCCTTGTAGGTTACTATGCCAATCATCGCGCGCGCGATGCTTCGCGCCGATCCGGGATCGACTACTTTCCGTCCCGCCTGATGATTTACCGGGATAAGCCAATGCGCTGCGGAAGGTGTCACGATCGTGGGATTGGGGCGATCTTTGTCCACGGGACTCTTTCCGGTTGCCCGCGCAAGGAGATCCACTGCCTGCTCCCATGAACCATAATAAACTACTTCGACTTTTATGCGTTTACCTGAATCGGTTTTGCGACGATCCTTGTTGAACTCCTCCGCCATTTGCGTAAGCAATCTCAAGCCCGAGCCGGTTCTCAAGAGATGCCCGTTGGTCCAATGCACGACAAAAACACTGTTTCCATCCGGTTCCCATTCCTCTCCCTCCTCTCCGCCCCGGCGGGCGCGGAAAGCAATCGCGGCTACCACCACGACAACAATTACCGTAATAACCACCATGGTAAATTTTTTCATTTTTCCATCCTCCTTAGCTCTTCTTGAGCGTCTTTCACATCCTGAATTGTTCCTCGAAGCGTCTCGGTAAGCAGTGCAATTTTTGCATCGGAACTCTGCACCGAAAGCGCCGAAAGCTCGATTCGCGTTCTATGAAGCGATGACTCACATAAGCTTGCCTGATAAAGAAACTGATCCACCTGCAACTGAAGCTGTTCGAGCATGCCCAATCTCTGCTTGTGGGATTTTAGAATCTCTCTCTTTATCGCAAGGCGATCGATTTGGTTTTCTACACACTCTAAGAACGCGATTTCCTTCTCTAGTTCGGTTACCTCCTTATTAAGCCGCTTGTCGCTCGGAAAAACGGCTTTTCTCATATACAATGCGTCCGAAAGAACGCTCAAACCCTGCTTGTAGGTTTCCTCAATAAGATTTGAAAAGAGATGTACAGAATAAGGATCGCTTTCTTTCTGGAGCAGGAGCGATTTTTGAAGCTGATCGTATTCATCGGTCATATTGTCAAGAGCCTTTTGGCCCCCTGCGAAATCTATGTGCTCGAATTCGACATGCAAATCGTTACGTTGCTTTCGTACTCTCGCTTCCTCTCTCAATGCTCGCTCCCGCTCTCTAAGGTCGGTAATTTCCATAATTCTGCCTGGATACTCTTCGGAATTAAGAAAGAGGTATCTCCTTGTAAACCAGATTGTAGTTGAGATTCCGGAGGCTACGAGAGTAAATACGGCCCATTTCCCGCCACCGATTACCGGAGATAACGCGGCAAGGTAAACGATTGATAAACCGAGGACGGCCAGAGACAACATGGTGGCCGGGTATTGTACCGCGTCGGCGAACATGAGGTGTCTCAATGCTGAGTCGGGACTGCGCTTGGGAGAGGGTTTTTCTTTTAGGATATGAACTGTATTCGCTTTCTTGTGGCCTAAAGCATAGCGCTTATCAGCGGCTTCTTTTTCCCAGCCGCATTTCGGGCAAAAGCGGTCGCTATCTATTATGTCGTAATCATCAAAATCCGCATTGCAGCGAGCGCATGTATTCACAACTCAACCCCCAAACGAAAAGCATTGCTTTTCGAAATTTATTTCGGTGGGGGGGTAAATATGGTTGTTGGTTATTGAGCAACGACAGATTCAATCATTGCAAAGCATTAGGGTGCCCACTAAAATGATCGGATTTTATTGAATAAAATTCAAGGCCTTTCAATTATTTCTCAGCAATTCTCGGGTAATAACATAATATCGAGATATGACATTGGATATCAAACGCTTTTTATAGAGATTTTTTTCGAGTCAATGAAGTTCGCAGGTCTCAGGTGGCAGCGGGAATCGGCATTTGATGTGTGTCGCCCAAGAAAAAAAGCCAATTTTTGATACTAATTATCATTTTCATCTATTGCATATATATTTAAGTCGTGATACAATTCACGGATAAAACACTATTGGAGAAAGCTTGATGAAGAAAAGAGTATTGATCCTTCTAATCGCGGTTTTTGCCGCGGCTTCTGCGTATGGCACCGATGAGAAAGTAGTAAGGGTAAGTTTTGTAATAACAGAAAACCTCATTAAACCCGCAGGTGAGAATTCGACGGTCGTGACGTTCCACAATGACCACGTAAACATCAGCTCGTTGATTCTCCCTTTCCTGGAGATGGATTGTACCCAAGGCCAGTCAATGATATCTCTTAATTCCGGAAACGCCGGATTCTCAAACATGATCGTCTCCGAAGGCACAGTGCAGCTTTTCTTCCATCCCGGCGACTCGTGCGGCACCGAACGCCGTAATCCGGTTAATCTCACGGTTGTGCTGTTCATCGTTTCGCCTGATCAAATGGTGAATCTGTAAGCTATTTTATAAAGAACAAGCCAAAAGTGCGAAACTTCTGCCCAATCCTGCCCGGTAGGGCGACCGATTGTGGGTGAGGCGGCTCGTCTTTCCGACAAATCTCAATTCGTCTTACAGGTTACGCATGAACTTCGTAG
>JABGPX010000356.1 GCA_018644745.1 Spirochaetales bacterium | reverse complement strand
ATGAATGAAGACTACCTTGTCCTGCAGGCTCTTGGGAGTTCCGGTGAAAGAGCCATGCTTCGTCACAGGATCGAGCAGGCAAGAACTCTCTTGGCCATTGAGAAAGGCTCGAGGCTTTTCCATCCTGATATCTCTCTTAATGTATCTCTCGATATTACCGGCCAGCGTATTCCGGTAATTGACGCTAACTGGACCGAAACATGGGACGCCAATCTGATAATCACGTTGGGTTCCTCGCTGGCTCTTCTTGATTCAGGAAAATCAGCTTCCCGCGTCGAGCAGGCGGGAATAAGTCTGGAAATTGCGGTACAGGGCCTTGCGGCCTTGGAAGACGGGCTCGAATTTCAGGTCCGCTCAATGGTGGAAAGTGTTCGGACGGCATGGTATGAAAAAGAGAAATCCTCCGTGGATTTAAATTTGGCCCATGAGCAGGAACGAAACGTTTTGGTTTCATTTGAGAACGAGTTGATTACCAGACAGGAGTATCTCGGCGCACAGATTGCCGGTTACGCTTCGGAATTGGCTTATTCGATTGCGGCGTTCGGATATGAATCGGCTTTAACGGAGCTGGAATTTCTTGCAGGCACGGTACTTACTCCTGATTGGGCTCTTGCTGAGACAGGAATGTGATAAACCGGTCAACCCGATATTCCGATTGGTACAGCGCTTCGGCCCACATTCCGGCGGAGGTGAATAACAGGTCTTCTTTCTCTTTCGCCTCTTCTTTCGAATACTCTGCGTACAGATCTACCAAAGCCAATGTATAGAGACGGAACATGAAATCTCCCAGACCTTCCCGGCTGAACCAGGAGATATTCTCATGTACGTTTACACCGATATAACTCCTGCCCGGCTCATTATCAAATGCCGGGTATGGAAAAACCGGGATCATTTTTCCCGGATCAGATGATGTTTCCTGCCACCCGGCAAATACCGGGATGAGTTTGAAGGATTTTTGCAATTCTGATTCTTCCGACCGGCGGATCTTTCCAGATTTACGCAGAGTCCGCAGAGTTTTTTTCAGGCCGCCGGATTCCGGTGAGTTCAGCAAAGGCGCGAGCACAACCGCAGAGAGAAAGAGATAGCTCCTGTCCAGCGCAGATAGTGTTTGTCTGAAATATGTTTCAGGCTGAGAATCGTATCGTGAGAGAATATGCTCCGCCGCCTTCAGCCGGAGGGGAATTGCGGGATTCTCAATATACCTCAACTCAGAAAATGACCTATCCGGCGGGGCAGATGGATTGAGTCTCGATGATATGATGCTATATGCGGATTGCAGGTTCAGGATTCGCCGAGCTCCTGCAGCCTGTCTCGAATAAGCGCAGCAAGCTCGTAATTTTCGTCGTCCACGGCTTGCTGAAGTTTATCTTCGAGAGATGCTTTCTCCGAAGGTTCTCCGCTTCCTGCGAGGGATCCGATGTCTTCGACGGTCTCGCCGGTAATCTCGCTGATATCGGTCGCGGCTTCTTCCACCACCGTTTCAGATATAAAGATCGGGCATTTAATTCGGACCGCCAGAGCGATGGCGTCGGACGGCCGCGAATCTACCAAAACATTTCCCCCGCCTTTCTTCAATACTATCTGGGCATAGAAGGTGCCATCTTTAACGCTGGTAATCTCAACGCGCTCTATCTGTACACTCAGATTTTTGAGTAGATTAATTATTAGATCGTGAGTGAGTGGTCGCGGAATGGGAACGTTGCCGAGACCGATAAGGATTGATTGTGTTTGAATCTGATCGATGTAAATTGGCACCGCCCGTTCACTTCCGACGGGTTTGATGAGAACGGCGTTGTCCTGTCCAATGCGGGCAATAGACCAGATTTCCGCTTCAACAAGCATACATGCCACCTTTTATAGGGCTTCTCTAATAACTGCTACTTTGATAACCGGCACATACGAAAAACCCCGATTTTATAAGGAGAAAACATCCAGTCACATGCACCAAATTGGGTTTTTCGATGTGCTCTATAATCAATAAGATATGAAATCGGATGAGTTTATGCAAACCACCATCACCGCGGGAGTTTATAGCTCTTATTACGTGAGCCGTGATCGTATCACATCACGAATGGCTGTTTCATCGAGTATGGTTCCCGCTACCCCGGTCGCGATAGCGGCTTTCGCCGCGGCCATGGCTGATTCCTCGGCTACCCGGGAATCGAAAGGAGACGGAATTACCAATCCTTTCGTTATGTCGCCATCGGATACGAGTCCGGCAATTGCATAAGCAACTGCTAACTTCATTTCCTCGTTTATTTCCCGGGCTCTGACATCGAGGGCCCCTCTGAAAATACCGGGAAAGGCCAGTACGTTATTTATCTGGTTTGGATAGTCGGAACGCCCGGTTGCTACGATCTTTGCTCCGCCGACCTGTGCATCCTGCGGGTGAATTTCCGGTTCTGGATTCGACATAGCAAAAATAATTGAATTATCCGCCATGGTCGAAATGTCATTTGAGTTGAGGATTCCCGGAGCTGACACTCCTACGAATACGTCTCTTCCTGCTATTGCGTCGTGAAGCTCGCCGTCGCTGTTTTCAGGGTTGGTATATTTCAGGGCTTTCTGCTTGGTGCTGTTCAGGTCTTTTCTGTTCTTGGATATTATCCCGCGGCTGTCGCACATCACTATGTCTTCCACTCCGAAGGAAATGAGTATCTTCGCAATAGCTATACCTGCGCTGCCGGCGCCGCTGATGACTACTCTGCACGATTCTTTTTCACGGCCTGTAGCTTTGAGAGCATTTATAAGCGCAGCGAGAGTGACGATAGCGGTTCCGTGTTGATCGTCGTGGAAGACGGGAATCGGCAGCAGCTCCTTGAGCCGTTCCTCAATATGAAAGCATCGTGGTGCGGAAATGTCTTCCAGGTTAATTCCGCCGAAGGTCGGCGACATCATTCGCACAACGCGAATAATATCCTCCGGGTCCTCCGTGTCGAGACAGATCGGCACAGCATCAACGCCGCCGAATTCTTTAAAGAGGATGCATTTACCTTCCATCACAGGCAGCCCCGCGCCGGCGCCGATGTTTCCCAGCCCCAGAACTGCCGTGCCGTCGGTTACTACGGCCACAAGATTTCCCTTCGCGGTATAATCGTATATAGATTCTGGATTTTCATTGATTTGTCTACACGGCTCAGCGACGCCGGGGGTGTAGAGCAGCGAGAGAGCCTCTTTATCGGCCAAAGGCATTTTGGGGGTGATGGAGAATTTACCGGTCAATTTCCGGTGCAGCTTGAGAGATTCTTTGTTGTAGTCCACGGATGGAATCTACCAGAATTGGAGTTACGTAACAAGATAGCGGCGGTAGCGCTGCAGTAGCTCCTCTGGTTCCTGCGTGCAAACTTCGCGGAGCAAGTTCCCCGCCGCGTCAAAGACCGCGTGGATCACGACTTTCTCCGGTTCGGTTATTTTCCCGAGTACAAACGATGATACATCACCCCTGCTTGGCCTTCCTATCCCGATGCGCAAGCGATAGAAATCCTTTGTTCCGAGATGCTGGGAAGCGGATCTGAGACCGTTGTGTCCTGAAAGACCTCCTCCGAACTTGAGTCCGATCTCACCGCATTGCAGTTCCACCTCATCATGAACGATGAGGATCTGATCTGCCTGAGTTTTGAAAAACCCGGCAACCTCAGAGATGCTTTCACCGCTTTTGTTCATAAAGGTAAGAGGTTTGTGGAGGAAGATTGTACTCGACCCCAATCGGCATAACGCGGACTCGCCCTTATGCCGCCGCTGCCAGCTAAGTTCTGACGCTTCCGGCAACTGTGCCAATAAAAGCCACGCGAGATTATGGCGGGTATCCCTGTATTCGCGGCCGGGGTTTCCGAGAAAGAATACGGTTGTGATCATCAGAATCAGCATAAACCCGGGCGGCTTTGATATCAATGCGCCGGCTCGAATCGAGCATTCTGGATATCATTGATTTTAGAACTATCAGGAGTATCAGCTCATGATAAAATCACCATCCGGGGAGCAGTCCCGTCGCTGGAAACTGTATGTTGTTTCCCATACTCACTGGGATCGGGAATGGTACCAGACCTTTCAGCGGTTCAGAAGAAGATTAGTCGGTTTTATGGATGATCTCATTAGCCATCTCGCGACTCGCCCTGAATATAGCGTATTCCACATGGATGGACAGACTATTGTCCTTCGGGACTATCTCGAGTTACGGCCGGAGATGGAAGGGTGTTGACCATGTAGAAGCCGAGTGGTGCCTCAAAAAGTGGGCCGAACCATTCGATGCCTTCGCATCAACGACGCTCACATAAGGAGCAAGTTTTATAGCCCAAACCCGCTCCGTTATCATTGACAGATTTAGCTATTCTCAAATCTTTACTTATGCATAACGCCGGAGTATTCTAATAAAAGTCACTTAGCAAAAGGGAAGGTAACAATGAATAAAAAGCTGATTATCGTTATACTTTGCATACTCATTATTTCTGCACCGGTTTGGGCCGGCGGCGGAGGCGGAATGCTCTTGGGATATCAGACATCCCGTTATCCTTTTCTTGCTCAGTACGAGGTTGCCAACAACTCTCTCGACCTGCTTTATTACGGAGG
>JABGPX010000491.1 GCA_018644745.1 Spirochaetales bacterium | reverse complement strand
ATGTGGATTGTAATTACTATAGTGAAATTCATTCTAAAACTCATCCGAAACAACCGAACGCCTTTGTAACATCTCCCGCTTTTATGCTATAAAAATACCGCTTACTCAATTGCAGGAGAATCAAGATGCAGACCCTCAATCCGGCGGATCTTACCGGTAAAATTGCCAAGTTCTGGGACTTATCCGGAAAAAAAATTATTTCTATTGAAAGTAATTACGACTTCGCGCAGGGATCTCCCGTGTTCACTCGCGACGGTATCTACACGACCAGAGGCTGGACTGAATGGACCGAAGGTTTTGTCTACGGATCGGCGGTGCTTCAATATGATGCAGCAGGTGAAGATGCTTTCTTGGAGATCGCAAAGCGAACAACGGTAGAGCGAATGGCCAAGCATGTTTCTCACATCGGAGTGCACGACCACGGCTTTAACAATGTGAGCACCTACGGCGGCCTTCTCAGGCTCATGAATGAGAAAAAGATTCCTGAAGATCCATGGGAACGGGCCTACTATGAATTCGCGCTGAAGATATCCGGCGCTGTGCAGGCCAGCCGATGGACCGATACTTCTAACGGCGGCGGATACATCTATTCATTCAACGGGCCCCACTCTCTTTTCGCCGATACTATTCGATCGCTGCGGGCTCTCGGCGTGGCACACCAGCTGGGCCACGTGCTCATGGCGGAAAATGATCGCGCAATTTCTCTCCTGGACAGATTTCTTACCCACGCCGTAACAACTTCCAAATACATAGTATATTTCGGGGAAGGACGCGATTCCTACGATATACCCGGCCGAACGGTGCATGAAGCAATTTTCAATACCAACGACGGTAACTTCAGAAACCCGAGCACCCAGCAGGGCTATTCCGCATTCTCTACGTGGACAAGAGGCCTGGCATGGATAGTAACCGGATTTGCCGAAGAACTCGAGTTTTTATCCAGCCTCAGCGGGAATTTTGATGCCGCGGTGGTGATGGAAAAATACGGAGGTATAGACAAGGTTAAAGCCTTGTTTGAAAAAACTGCTAAGGCCACAGCCGACTTCTACATAGCCAACTCATGCAGCGACAATATCCCGTACTGGGATACAGGTGCTCCGGGGCTGCACAACCTGGGCGACTATTTAGCCGTGTCGGCTGATCCGTACAACAATTTCGAACCTGTCGACTCCAGCGCCGCGGCAATTGCTGCACAAGGGCTGCTGCGTCTGGGTGTTTATTTCTCAGGCAACGGCGCCGTTCCGGAAAGAGGAGTTCCTGCGAATGCAATCGAGAATCCGTATTTTCAGGCCGGGCTCAAGATAATCGATACCCTTCTCGATGAACCTTATTTGAGTACCGATGACGCCCATCAGGGGCTGCTGCTTCACTCGATATACCATCAGCCAAACGGCTGGGACAACATACCTGCAGGCAGAGTTATTCCCTGTGATGAATCCTCTATGTGGGGTGATTATCACATCAGGGAAGCTATACTCTACCTTCACAAAATCATTCACAATGAGCCGTACTACACGTATTGGCTGAAATAAGGAGCTTTCATGACAATCGCGGATCTAAAAAAAATTGAAGGAAGGACTTATCCGGCGCAACGGAGAACCCAGAACTTGGTCGGCGGTGCGTCACCGATTCAAGCAACTAATTTTTCCATGGGTTATGTAACCCTCGATCCTGAAGGCGGTCAGGTACCCTGGCATAATCAAGAGCAGGAAGAGGTGTATTTCATTGTCGAGGGCACAGGCGAAATGTGTCTTGGAGAAGAGAAAACTACCCTCACCGGCGGACAGGCTATTTCCATCGCTCCGCGCGTATATCATCAATTAACAAATATCGGGAAAACACCCCTATTCATGATTTACTGCTATGGGCCCGCGGGAGACGTGGATCATTGGAAGCAGGAATTAGCAGGCACCCTCCCGAAAGCAGGAGTTGACGTTCCTCCATTGCCCGACGGGGCGTGGAAACAGTGCACCAATAAACCCGAATAAACTGTAAGAGAGGATAATATGAGCAGCACAAAAGCAGTAAAGGAACACAGGGTAGGAATAATTATGAACGGGGTGACCGGGCGGATGGGAACGAACCAGCATCTGCTCCGATCTATAATTCCCATTATTGAACAAGGCGGCGTAAAGATCAGCCCCGAAGAGACAATTATTCCGGACCCCATTCTGGTCGGCCGAAACCCGGCGAAACTCGAAGCCCTTTCAGAACGATCAGGAATAGAGAAATGGACAACCAATCTGGATGAGGCACTCGCTGATTCCAGCTATTCAGTATATTTCGATGCCACTCTCACCGGTTTTCGGACACCTAACGTAACGAAGGCCATTGAAGCGGGAAAGAATATTTACTGCGAAAAACCGACGGCTCTCAACACCCCTGATGCTCTCAAGATATACGAGCTGGCAATAAAGGCGGGAGTAAAACACGGCGTCGTACAGGACAAGCTGTGGCTTCCCGGAGTCATGAAACTCAAGAGTCTTATTGATAAGGGCTTCTTCGGCAGGATTTTTTCAGTCCGCGGCGAGTTCGGCTACTGGGTCTTCGAAGGCGACGTAGTTCCGGCTCAGCGGCCTTCATGGAATTACAAGACCGATCAAGGCGGAGGCATTATCATGGACATGCTCTGCCATTGGCGGTACCTGATCGACAATACCATCGCACCGATAAAATCTGTTTCCTGCATGGGCGCCACCCACATCGAAAAACGATGGGATGAACTGAATCAGCCCTACACAGCGACGGCGGATGATGCAGCGTATACCACTTTCGAACTCGAGGGAGACATCATCGCCCATTTCAACTCATCCTGGGATGTACGAGTGCGCAGAGATGACCTTCTGACTGTTCAGGTCGACGGCACCCATGGTTCCGCGGTGGCCGGGCTCAGAGATTGCTGGGTACAACCGTACGGTGCAACACCAAAGCCTGTGTGGAATCCTGATATTCCGCAACCGATTGATTTTTATGAGAACTGGATGAAGATGCCGGAACAGCGGGAATATGCGAATGCATTCAAAGTGCAGTGGGAACTCTATCTGCGTCACATGGTGCTCGATGAACCCTTCCGATGGGGTCTGCAGGAAGGCGCCAAAGGTGTTCAACTCGCCGAAACAGGCATTCAGTCCTGGAAAGAGCGCCGATGGCTCGATCTTCCGGAGCTCGTTTAATGGCTGATGAAAAACTGCCGTTGGCTGACTCGGCTGCCGCAGCGACGGCTGCCGCAGCGACGGCTGCCGCACCGGTCGCTCTTGTTACCGGCGGAGGCAGAGGTATAGGACTTGGGATCTCAAAGGCCCTGCTCAATGAAGGTTATGATCTTGCCTTCTGCGGCGTTCGGGAAGCCAAGGACGTAGAGAGCCTGGAAACCCTCCGCGGAATGAATAAGGATGTTCTATATATTCAGGCCGATATCAGCCGGCCGGAGGACCGCACTCGGTTGATAAAGGCAGTAAAGGAATATTTCGGCGGTATAAACCTGCTCGTGAACAACGCCGGAGTGGCGCCAAAGGAACGAAACGACCTTCTTGAAGCAACCGAAGCCAGCTTCGACTGGGTGCTCGATGTAAATCTGAAAGGACCATATTTTCTCACCCAGGCCGTGGCAAATATCATGACCGAGTCGGTTTCCGCGGATCCGCAGTTTCAGGGATCGATCATTTTCGTGACTTCTATCTCTTCAACTATCCCTTCAACAAATCGGGGAGAGTACTGCATATCGAAGGCGGGGCTCAGCATGGCTGCAAGTCTTTGGGCCGCAAGGCTCGCCGAGAACAATATACCTGTGTATGAGATTAGGCCGGGTATTATCGCCACCGATATGACCTCAGGTGTGAAAGAAAAATATGATGCCCTTATCGAGGAAGGGCTTCTCCTTCAAAAACGCTGGGGCACCACCGCGGACATAGGTAAGGCGGTCTGTATGCTGGCGAGAGGAGACCTGCCTTACTCCACCGGCCAGGTAATTAAAATCGACGGCAGCATTACGAGAACCGTGTTATAGCAGAAATTCGGCAAGGATCAATATGGCGAAAGAAAACCGATCGGAGTTCACCGAGAGGGTTGTCCGTATTATCAAATCTATTCCAGTTGGCAAAGTAACAACCTACGGCGGCGCGGCGGCGGCCGCCGGAAATCATCGAGGTGCGAGGGGTGTTGTCTGGATACTCAACTCGTCATCCCGCAGAGAAAAACTCCCCTGGCATCGCGTCATCAACAGCAAAGGAACCATCTCACTCAAACCCGGATACGGCTTCGAGCTGCAGAAGCAGCTGTTGGAATCAGAAGGTATCAGGGTGAGTCAAAACGGCGCCGTCAGCTTGAAAGATTACCTATGGCTGCCGACAGAGGACACATTGAAATGAACCAAAAGATCGCCGAGTTACAAAATGCGTGCAGGAAGGGGACAGACTGGCTCCTGGGGCTAGTGAACGAAGACGGATCGATCGGTCCCGCCGGCGAAAAGCTTTTCTATTACCGTGTGCCGTGGACGTTGGCGTTAGTCGGTGAAACCGTCGCCGCCGGCCGTCTGCTTGATTGGATAAAGATAAACATGTTCACTGAC
>JABGPX010000563.1 GCA_018644745.1 Spirochaetales bacterium | reverse complement strand
GTCGACGATTCCAATGGAGCGGAGCGCCCACGACGACCCTGATCCCTCGGTACCCTCGAACTGGATAGTCTGGCAACTGCCGTTTCGAGATTTATCGGGAAAATGGTTTTCCGGTTTCACTCGATGGGTCAGTAAAGCGGTACGGCGTCCGCCGATATCATCCAAGCAGTGGCTCCTCGACAGCGTGGTCGAGTTCATGCGGTTCGAGAACATAGACGAAAATCCCGCGCCTGAGAGAATCCGCATCAGCTGGTCGGCATCCGGAACGGTAGCACTTCGGGTTCCTCACTACGAGGATCCCCTGCTGAGTGTCGCGCAAGAACCTAGCGTGGTGCGTTTGCCGGACAACCGGCTTTTCTGCACCATGCGAACGATGACCGGGTATATCTGGTATTCAGTCTCCGACGACGATGGTTATACCTGGTGTTCGCCGCGGCCGCTTCTGCGCCGCGACCACGGATCACCCATTCTCCAACCCATTTTCGGCTGCCCTGTGTACCCCCTTTCAGACGGCAGGTACATATTGATACATCACAACAACAGCGGGAGACTCGACGGCTGCGAACCGGAAAACGCCAATGTAAATCGCAGGCCCTGCTACATCGCCCTTGGCGAATTCCGTCCAGAAGCAGAACAGCCTCTCTGGTTCAGCGAATCTAAAGTGCTCATGGACAACGACAACGTTCCCTTAGGCCCCCGGCAGGGAATCGACATCGGCGGCTATACCAGTTTTACAAACCGAAACGGAGAAGACGTACTCTGGCACCCGGAGCGAAAGTTTTTTCTGTTGGGGAAAAAGATAACTTCTGGAATGCTGTCAGTGCTCGAGGTTCCAGGGTACTAATCAACCGCCGCTGGATTTGCGAAGGTCCTTATCGAGCTGAATAACAAGGTTCTGCGGGATGCGATTAGCGAAGAACTCTATCTTGCTATCGATAAGCTTCCGGATACCCAACGAGAGGTAATCCTCCGCCAGGCAATCGGCTGTGAATCATTGGCAATATTTGCATAATATATGAGACATCCGTTGGAAATCACCGCAACATCCAAGACAATCACCAACTCTCCCGCTAATTATCATGATAATCACCGAGATAGTTGGTGAATAAATCCATATTTGACAAAAACTTATTTTTTTCTCGCAGGCACCGCCGCCGGCGTGTGCGTTTTGGAGCTTTGCAAAGTAATTTGTTTACCTTTTTTCTTGTTCTATAAATCTTTTTTTATTGATAGTAGACTTGATACGTGCAAATGAAAAAGGCTGAAACACCGAAGTTATATAAACAATACTTTGTAGAAAAGCACGACGAAAGAAGGGAGCTGTTTGAAAAACTCGCTGAATTATATCGTCCGAAAAAGGCAATCTATCCAGGCAGCTTTGTACACATCACACCCTCTTTTTACATCGGAGATATGACCTATATCGATTCTGATAGAAGAGTTTCTAAATTTTTCGCCGATGATAATGTGCTTCCTTATATTAGAGAAAATAAATCCTTCGAGGGTGAACCTTCTATAAGCGGCATTCAAGCTGATTATTCAGATAAGCTACCTATTGAGAAAGAAGCTTTTGATATGATGTTTTCTTTTTATGCAGGTTTTATCTCCCAGTCATGTAAAAAATACTTGAAACAAAGTGGTGTCCTCGTATGTAATAATAGTCATGGCGATGCCAGCATTGCCTTTATTGACCAGGATTATGAATTGATAGGTGTTATCAAGCGAAACGGAGCAAATTTCAACATTACAGAAAAGGATTTGGATACATATTTCATTAAAAAAGATGGCAGCCCGATCGACAAAGCGAAAGTCGAAAGAAAGATGATAGGTGAGAATTTCACAAAAAAAGGATATGCATATATTTTCAAATACAACGGCTCCCTCAAAAAGTTTCGCTGAACACAAAGAGTATCTCCATGAGATAGTAAAGCTGCAATTGTGGTTTCTTTGGCACTGGAAGCAAAAGCATCAAGATCAATCTATTAGCTCAATATTACGCAATCGTGTTGATATCTACCGGAAAACGAACATAAACGAGGGTACCCTTAATCCCGAGCTTGTGGATTTTGAGGATTTACGCTGGGTCGAACTCGAACAGAAAACCGTGGAACTGTACGATAAGTACCTCTCGTTACCTTCCTTGTTCGAAAGGCAAGCGTTTAGTGTTTTCAAACCTGAAATCGACGCCCGCGCCGAGAGAGACTTCGATGAGGTTCCTTATGTCTTTTACTTTAAATGCGGCAGCCTCACCTTTGATCCGCCGAAGCCGGAGCGGCCAAACAGCGTTTTCTTTCATGTTGCCAACGCCATCTCTCCTCGATCATTCCTGGAAGAAAAGAAATACATTCTCGATTGTTTCATGTGTTTGCTGAATAAGAGCGCGTCTGAATATAATGTGGAGCGTATCGAGACCACTACTTGGCTTAACTCTTATCCGAAATGGCTGCACTATTTTCCTGAAGAATGGAATAATAATATGAGTGAACCTGATGATGACGTTATGTGGCATTACGGATTCTGGGGGCAGTTTATTACAAAGCGAGGATTATTCGACGCTCGTTTGGGAAAACGCCTGAGAGAAACAGGGGCGTTCCCCTTTTTGCCTTGTCACTCTGCCTGCAGTATTGCATCGATGAAAGAACACGTATTTAAGTGTGCGGCTTCATAACAGGCCGGCACTGCACATTTATTGATAAATCTACTGCTGCCCATTTACCTGTTGACTCATTTTCACATATAGGATAACTTTCAACGATTGAATTTGCAACTATTGCAAGTTAGACAATCTATTTTTTGGGGGAGGGTGAACAAATGGGGAACTATGACTGGCAGAAGGTCCTTCGTGCTCTTCCTCTTTTAAATGATCTTTTGTTCAGAGGCGCCATCTCGTCGAAAGCCGTAGAAGGGCTAAATATGACCCAAAGGAAAATCCTGCTGCTTTTGGCGGATCGCTCTCCTGTTTCCCAGGCGGAGATCCTGCCTTATACAGACAGGGACAAAGGAGCCGTAAGCAAAGTTATCCAGAGTCTTGTAGAGAAGAAATACATTCATCGCGAGCATTCAAGCGAAGATAGACGAAAAGTCTCCCTTTCATTAACAAAAAGAGGCACGGTGAAGGCAAACATTCTAAACCAGGATCTATTTGCTCATTTTACGAAAGTTTTCAGTGCACTTGAGGAGAAAGAGCTTGATGGATTCTATACATCGCTGGAGAAGCTGTTATCGCTTTCCCTGCTTATCTCACAAAGGCTGACTTCAAAGGAATAACAATGACAGGGAAAATCATCTTCGCCGCCCTTTCTCTCATGCTGCTAACCACTACTCACACGTTTGCGAAGGAGCCTGCAGAAGGCGCTGAAGAGTTCCACGAGTTGGTAGACTCCTGGATCAATGACGAAATAAACTCGGAAACCCTGATCGGTGGGATAAACCTGCTCGAGGGTGCAATTATAGCCGAAGGTGATACCTGGGTAAATTTATATTGGCGGGCCAGAATAGCGCTGATTCGCGGACAGATCTACTATGAAAACAAAGATAAAGAAGCATCACTTGCTGAGCTCAAAGAAAGCCATCTGCTGATAAGAAAATCGATTAGCATTCAGGAACATAGCGATAGCTGGAGAGTTATGTCCGAAAGCAGCAGCTTGATCATGGTTCAAAGAGGAGTGGCATATATAATCCTTAACTTCATGAAGGCCCAGAATCAAGCAAAAAAATCTATAGAATTAGATCCGGAAAATGCAAGGGCACATCTGGTCGTAGCCCAGTTCCTCACCAATGCCCCGCGAATAGCTGGAGGAAATAGGAAGAAAGGAATTAGGATTCTTCAGGATCAATTATCGCGGAGTGATCTGATCGATGAAGATAGATTTCTGCTATTTTTGACATTGAGTGAGGCCCTTGAAAGGAACAAGCAGAGTGACGAAGCATTAGTCGCCTATCAGGAAGCCCTAAACATATTCCCCGGCTATCGGCTCGCACCGACTGTAGTTGTAGATCTTGAATGAACCGGGTGCCAACTAACCAAAAAAACTTACTATTTGCTAGGAGAACTTAGTGACAACTATTCTATATTTTAGTCCAACAGGAAACGCTCGGTATTTGGCAGGCAAACTTGCCGCGTCTCTTGGAGCTGAAACCACGGAGCTTTTAGCGCTCGAATTTACCACGCCCGAAAACCTGGCAAAGCGGGATGAGCTAATTATTCTTTATTCCATTCATGCGTTTAATCCTCCCCGCACCGTAAGGAGATTTGTCAAACAGATACCCGCCGGGCTCTTTGATACAGTCGGCCTGATCGGTGTCGGCTGTGGGGATAGCTGGGTTAATCGAGCAGCTTCCTCCGGTCTTAGGAAAAGCTTAGAGAAAAAAGGTTACTCCGTTTCACTGGATGAGATAGCGGCAATGCCGCTCACCTTTATTGTGGCTTTTCCAAATGAGACCGTGGAGAAATTGATAATTTCCGCGGATGAAAAAATTATTCGCTTTGCCCAAACACTAAAGAAAAGGGAAATCCACGCGAAAAGAATTTCCCTTTGGTCTTATCTGATCCATTTCATAGGGAAGGCC
>JABGPX010000872.1 GCA_018644745.1 Spirochaetales bacterium | reverse complement strand
GGAGCTCCAGACCGGACTGGGGAAATTGAAGCTCAATGATGCATCTCTCGTGTATGAAAAAGACTCCTCGGTTGCTCTCGGATTCGGTTTTCGCTGCGGCTTTTTAGGTCTGCTCCACCTCGAAGTGGTTCAGGAACGAATCGAACGAGAGTTCGGCCTTTCCATTGTCTTTACTAGCCCGTCGGTGAAATATCGAATTGGATTGAATAACGGCACCGAAATAATGATCGACAATCCCACCGATTTCCCTGACCCGGGCACGATCGAGAGAAGTTTTGAACCATATATCAAAGCGAATATCATCACGCCTTCCGAGTACCTCGGCGGCATAATGAATTTATGTCTGGAGAAACGGGGAACTCAGATAAATATGACCTATCTCGATGAAAAACGGGTGGAACTGGTTTATGAACTTCCTTTGGCGGATGTTCTCTTCGATTTCTACGACAAGCTGAAATCTATCAGCCGCGGATACGCATCTTTCGACTATGAACTTGATGATTATCGCGCAACCAATCTGGTACGGCTGGACGTGCTTATAAACAGCAATCCCGTGGATGCTCTTTCGAGCCTGGTTTTTAGAGACAGTGCCGCTTCGCGAGCAAAGGGTATCTGCAAGAAACTCAGGGGAGAAATTCCCCGTCAGCAGTTTAAGATTCCTATTCAAGGAGCTATTGGTTCACAGGTAATAGCCAGAGAAACCATTTCTGCCCTTCGAAAAGATGTTACAGCCAAGTGTTACGGCGGAGATATCAGCAGGAAGAGGAAGCTGCTCGAGAAGCAGAAAGATGGAAAGAAACGAATGAAAATGGTTGGGAATGTTGAACTCCCTCAATCAGCTTTTCTTGCGGTTCTGCGCACCGATGAGTAGCTTCAGGAGCGCTGCAATACCTTTTTAGCTGATTTGATATGCTCGAGGTAATCAGAGGCCGAGGCGGCCGCTCTCAGAAGAAAGTCATCATTTAATTCGGCGTATCGGTGACTGTCCGGAAAATCCAGATAGATATAATCCACTGCTTCAAGAGCGGATACACCACAGGTTCCTCGCTTGTATTCGTCTATCAAGGTGCTGAGCAGCATTTCTTCTTCGGCGAAAAATCGAGATATCTGCTCTATATCAATCCCCCTGGCTTTCATTTCGGACCCTTTTTTGTCATCGCCTCGATAGGAGCCGCATTTATCCACCAACGATATCAGCGCGTCATCGGTCAAAGTCTGAAGATTCAACTCAATTCCAGTCTTACGTATGTCAAACACCCTGAGGTTGCCTGCAAGCGACGCGGCAAGCCCGACACCGTATGATTGCAGAACCATATCGGTTGTGAGAGCTTCATCTCGAAGGCCGACAACGTCACGCAGGGGTCTTGCCTGGGCTTCTACGTACCAGCCCACCGGATGGGTTCTGCTTTGAGAAAGTAGGGACACCGTATGGGAAGGAGCTCCCGCGGCGTGAGGCTTGCCAAGGGTGTAGCTGAAGTCAAGACCGGTAATAATGATCGGCGCTGTTGTCAGTTTTAATGCAATTTCAACCGCTGCAACGCCGACAGAACCGAGAGGTTCGAATACTGTGGGCAAGAGTTCATGTTTACCAAGCCTTTGAAGAAACTTATTGTCTGAAAAATAAGACAACATGAAGTGTTTTTTGCACGGTGTGGCTGCAAGGGTAGAAGGATGTGAGGTCAGATCGCAAATGAGATTGAAATCAATGTTCTTGTGATCCATGAAATCATACGAATTGGCGATTTGCCCCTCTAACGCGATTACGGCGTCCGGATACAGATCTGAGAGTTTCAGGGTGGGAAGGGCGGTATCCACTGCTAAAAGGAATATCCCCTCCCTTACGTTTTGTATAATCGACAAGGAGCCTTCAAGCGATTCCCCCGCGCCTGCAACGACCACCGGTTTACTCGTAGAAATCAGTTGCCGGTCCAAATCATTGCTAAATCTAGCCAGATTGCTGAGTATATTTCTGATCCACAGTCTGCCAAGATGGATAAGGGTCATACGATTCTGCCAGTATTGGCGAATAAAGAGATCAACCTTTTCGAAAATTCGATCGTACTCTTTTTTATATAATCCGTACCCCCCAGAGAGAGGTACCGGTACAACCCGCCGAAAGCGCTGAAATCCGATGTTTTCTAAAAATTCTATTATCTTTTCTGGTGTGTCAGCGCGGAGAAGGCTTACCTTCGAGCTTTTGGCGAAATCGGGCAGGTTATCAAGAGTTATACGCATAAGCTGCTCATCGATCTCCACGCAAAGCAGATGGCAATCGTCAGGCAGATCCGAGAGTAGAAGATCTATACCGTAGCAGAGCAGAGGTGAGGGTATTATTACCAGAGTATGAAGCCGAAGGGTGAGGCTGCGAACAATCGTTTCCGGTCTTTTTCTTGGTGAACGGGAAGAGTAGAGGAGTCGGTCTTTATAGGAAATGGTATATCCGCGGTCGGCTTCTACCAGCCGCGGATATTGCCCTGCCATACTTACTGACTGAGAAAAATCTCAGAAAAGACTGATGTGAAATTATCCTCAAACTGATCGGAGGATAGGATAAAGCTGTTGAGGTCTTGCTCTATATACTGCTGGGCGATGAATGGATAGTAGTCACCTAAAAATCCCAAGTCTTCATCGAGCAGCGCCGAGGATTCTTTGAGTTGAAATACACCGACATTGTCACTCAGTACGAGAGGCTCGGACGTATCTCCTTCTTCTAGGGAGAAAAGTACCGAAAAGAAATTCTCGTCGTACGCCGCATTGCTCAAATCCTGTGCTTCATCGGTTGTTTGGACTGAGCCGAAGAAAAACTCATTGCCGTAGTTTATCGGAAAACTTTCAGTCGTTTTCACCGAAACTCCTACATCCGCTGCGGCCGCTTCGAAGGTGGAAGCCGCGGCAATCAGCGAGAACCTTTCGGCATTCTGAAACAGATAGTCTTCAATTTTACCGCGTTCAAAGCGGCCCATGTAGGTTCGAACGGACCTTAAGGTTTCTTCCTCATTCAGGTCCGCTTCAACCGCGGCCTCGTCTACCCGGTACATTACCCAGCCGAAGTTGGTTTCGGCTATACCGCTGATAGCCCCTTTTTGAAGGGAAAAAAGCGATTCTAATTTGGCATTATCTATGAAATCCGGAGCCAGTGAGTTGTATTCCCGCCAACCCATATCTCCGCCTTCCTCTGCAAACCCGTCAGTAGAGAAATTTTTCGCCTGGTCTTCAAAAGTAGCGATACCATCGACGATCTGCTGACGAATTGCTTCCGCATCTTCCATTGATGATTTAACTGTAATTCTGCTGACTTTTATCTCTCTGAATAGACTAGCGTTCTCTTCGGCATAGGCGGCTACTTCGGAATCCGGAAAATCCGCATAACTAAATAGCACATAGCTAAACGATCTTTCGTCTCTCGCCATTTCTTTGAGAAAATCAGCTTCTTTTGAGCTGTACAAGCCGCTGTGAATCATATCCTGCAGATATTGCTGATGTGTGTATTCTTCTCTGTAAAGGCTCCTGTACCTGTAACGCTCGGAATTAGGGGTATTCCTGTATCTAGTTTCACTGAATACGCCATTGTCCATATACGGTCCGCTTGTGAGTAAAAGTTCGTCTATCCGGTTATCAGAGATAAAAAAACCGGATGATTCGGATTCCTGGAGATAAGCAGTGTGAATAACTGTCCTATCATAGGCGCCCTTCCATACCTGATACGCCTGCCATTCGTAACTTTGACTGCTCGTATCCTGCATTTGATCGTAAAGAATGTCTCTTTGACGGGAAAGGTAATTTCCGGAGACAAAATCTATCTCTTCGCCGCCATATGAGCCAAAGACAATTGGCTTGTTTCCGCCGAGACGGCTAAGTATCGGGCCGCCGACAAACGATACGACGATGATGAGCAGGAGGAAGACAGAAAATACATAAACCAGCGGATGTTTGCGTTTGCGCTCCGCAGCTAAGGTTTTATCTTGTTCGGCTTTCTGTTCGAGTTTGAGTCTTTTCTTTTCTTGTGAAGGCATGTAGGTCCCTCGCTAATGATGTGGGAGATAACATAACATAGGCCCCTAGGAGTGTCAATTCTGCTGTCCGGGCACCGGCGGTAGGAGGGGCCGGAATTGCCAGTTTTTTCTCCTCTCGTGAACCATACTATTGACATCATAAGATGCTTCTGATTATAGTTGCTCTGCATTTAGGGGGCGTAGCGAAGATGGTTATCGCGCCGGCCTGTCAAGCCGGAGACCGCGGGTTCGATCCCCGTCGCTCCCGTAAGATCCCTGCTAAGGGATTTTTTTTTAAACACGCCGGAACTCTTAAACGATTTCCGGGGAGACATCGGGCTGTAGCGCAGGGGCTAGCGCGCTCGGTTCGGGACCGAGAGGTCGGTGGTTCAAATCCACTCAGCCCGAAAAAACATCTGACCAGCTATCCTGGTCAGATGTTTTTTTTAGTGGTGATTTCATCGACATTTTCTCCTTTCAAGAACAACAGTTGATGTAATTCGCGAATGAGAAAGGAGTAATGTTTCTTCAACCGTAAGCATTCGTAGACCCCTTTTGGCTGGACATAGCAGAAACCATGTGCTATGC
>JABGPX010000533.1 GCA_018644745.1 Spirochaetales bacterium | reverse complement strand
AAGGATGAAGAATGGCATCTAAAGAACCGCACCGACGGCGAGTCCAGAAAGAGCCTGAAAGCCCGCGAGCTTTGGCAGAAAATTGCTCAATCCGCTTGGCAGTGTGCGGATCCCGGGCTTCAATTTCACACAACAATTAATGAATGGCATACCTGTCCCGAAGGCGGTGAAATCCGTGCCTCTAATCCTTGCTCGGAATATATGTTCCTCGATGATACGGCGTGTAACCTCGCTTCCCTGAATCTGATTAGATTTTATGATCAGGAAACAGGGGAATTCCTGCTCGATGATTATCGGCACGCGATAAGACTGTGGACCATCGTGCTCGAGATTTCTGTGGTAATGGCCCAGTTTCCGAGCAAGGAAATAGCGAGAAGGAGTTTCGAGTATCGGACCCTCGGTTTGGGATTTGCCAACCTCGGCAGTTTGCTGATGGTTATGGGGGTTCCCTACGACACCGATACGGGCCGGTCCGTAGCAGGGGCTCTCTCTGCTATACTTTCCGGAGAAGCGTATGCCGCTTCAGCCGAGCTGGCCGGAAAGGTCGGTCCATTTCCAAAATATCAATTCAATAAAGAACATATGCTCCGGATTGTACGAAACCACCGCCGGGCCGCATTGAATACCCCGCGAGATGACTACGAAAATCTCACCGTGTATCCTACGGGTATAAAAAAAGAATCCTGTCCTCCCGAGCTATTTGAGGCTGCTCATAATTCATGGGATAGGGCTCTTGAGCTGGGGGAAAAACATGGGTACCGGAATGCACAGGTTACAGCTATCGCTCCGACGGGAACTATTGGTCTTCTCATGGATTGCGATACAACCGGAGTAGAGCCGGATTTCGCTTTGGTGAAATTCAAGAAACTCGCGGGAGGCGGATATTTCAAGATCATCAATCAATCTATTCCACCGGCTTTGAAAAAACTTGGATACGGACCCGCGGAAAGTCAGGCGCTTATCCGTTACTGCGTAGGTCACGGAACTCTTGCAGGCGCGCCTGGGGTGTCCGCCGAGAGGCTTGCAGAAAAAGGATTCGATCAGGAGCATCTCGATAAGATCGATACTGCTGTAAAAAACTCCGTTTCTCTAGGTTCGGCGTTTGCTTCCTATGTTCTTGGCGATGCTTTTATGAAAACCATCCTGGGAATCCCGCAGGCCACCTATTCTCTGCCCGGCTTCGACCTGCTTCGCCATCTGGGTTTCAGCGATGATGATATAGATTCGGCCGAACTCTATGCTTGCGGCGCAATGACTATGGAAGGGGCTCCGGGGCTCAAGGAAGAGCACTTGCCCGTATTCGACACAGCCACGCCTTCCGGACGAATCGGGAAACGATCAATTGCGTGGGAGGCACACGTCGAAATGATGGCCGCGGTGCAGCCTTTTGTATCCGGCGCCATTTCAAAAACCATCAACATGCCGAGCAACGCCACTATCAGGGATGTTGAGGGTGCCCATCGGATGGCATGGGAAAAGATGCTCAAATCGATCGCTCTGTACCGGGATGGATCAAAGTTGAGCCAGCCGCTGAGTTCTCTTTCTCCCGGGACCGATCAGGTTGCAGATGCTATCGTTGCGGTAGAACGAGATCCGTCTATTTCCGAGGATACCGTAGATTCCGGTCCGGTGAGTGCCGCCGGCAGCAGGACGCTCCTGCCGGGCAGGCGGAAAGGTTATACTCAGAAAGCGAAAATCGGCAACCACAGCCTCTTTCTCAGAACAGGCGAATATGACGACGGAAGTTTGGGTGAGATATTTCTCGACATGCACAAAGAGGGCGCGGCTTTCAGATCTCTTCTCAACAGCTTCGCGATAGCAGTTTCTCTCGGACTTCAATACGGGGTTCCCCTGGAGAAGTACGTCGACGCGTTTACCTTCACCCGCTTCGAGCCAAACGGCATCGTTCGCGGGCATGACAATATTAAAATGTCAACTTCAGTACTAGATTTTATTTTCAGGGATCTCGCTCTTACGTATTTGCAGAGAACGGATCTAGCCCAGGTTCGTCCTCAGGACCTACTGTCCACCGCCACAACCGGTGAGGACGGAGATGAATCAGAAGAAAACGCGGAATCGACATCGGATCGGCAGGCAAAGCTGCCGGCCTCACAATCAAGGCCGGCCAGTGATCCCCAGGGCCGGGGAGAAGCGGCAGTCTCGGCAAAAATTAGAGCTCTTCGGACCGCCCGTATACAGGGCTATGAAGGTGATCCGTGCCCGGAATGCAGTCACTTCACTCTCGTCCGTAACGGAACATGTTTGAAATGTGAAACCTGCGGATCTACAACGGGCTGCTCGTAAGCAGTTCGGTTACCGAGTCGGCTAATTTGTCAACGTCGGCTCGAGAGTTGTATCCCTGCAGAGATATACGCAAGAATTTGTGATCATCTTTGGCGGTAACCGGTATTTCTATTTGGTACTTCTCCCAGAGTTGGTTGCGGAACTCCGGACCGTCCACCGGCGGTATCGGCAGAATGGTCATTTGAGCAAACCACTTCTTAGATTCAGGCAGTACGTGGGGCAGGCCCGTAATTGCCTGCATCTGTTTACGGGCGTATATGAGAGAATCGAAGCTCTCCTGTCTCACCGCCGGCCAGTCGTTATCTTTCATAAAACGAATCGTTTCGGGTACCGCCAACATGGCTGAGATGTCTCTCGTGCCGTTGTACTGGTGCTCGGCCACAAGCTGGGATGATCCACTGAGTTTGCGGGCTTTTCCGCCGACCTGGGGCACCAGCAAATCATGAACCTCTTTCCGGGCATAGAGGAATCCGACACTTTTTGGTGCCATCATCCACTTATGACAATTACCGACATAGAAGTCCGCGCCAATCGTCCTCATATCTAGTGGGATCTGCCCGGGCGCATGAGCACCGTCTATAATGGTAAGGATATCGCGTTCCCGTGCTTTTTCGATGAGCCGCTCTACCGGGAATTTCAATGCGGTTGATGAGGTGATGTGGCTGAGAAAAAGCACCTTGGTTCGGTCGGTAACTCCTGACCAAATTGCCTCCACTACCTCTTCCTCTGAAGTGATAGGAAAGTCTACCTGCATTGGAACATATTTGGCACCTCTCATCTTACACACCAGGTCCCAGGTGTGAACAAGAGAACCGTATTCTTGATCCGTCGAAAGCACCTCATCTCCCGGCTTAAGATCGAGAGATCTGGCGATAATGTTCAAACCGATCGAGGCGTTGGTTACAAAGATCACCGAATCTTCTTCCGCTCCTATATATAAAGCCATCGCGGCTCGGGCTTCATCCAACAAAGCCCTAGACTTGCGCTGAAAAAAATCAGCCGGCTGCAGTTCCAGTTCTCTCTGCCAATTCTGAAATACTTCGAAAACCTGTTTCGGGCATGCTCCGAAAGATCCATGATTGAGAAAAGTTACTTCTGGCCGAAGCATGAAAAGATCCGCTTTTTTTGACCGGACGTTGCTCATGTGCTGATAACCTCGTTGATGTGCCTAATCCATGGATCATGGGCGATTTTCAGCCTTTGAGTCAATTCACCTGCAATGAGATTTTGAACGATTTCCGGAAATTCGGCGGAAATATTCGAGAGCTGATACGGATCCGCTTTGTTGTCGAAAAGTATCACAACCGGTTTGCCTTCAGGAGGTAAATCGATAGCCAATGTGTATTGTTGTGTACGGACCCCTCGAATCCCATAGTCAGGGCGATCGTACGGAATTTGCATATAGAGTTGCGATTGTGGTCTCTCAGTCTGATTGTCTCCCAGGAACAGACCTCCAAAGCCGGAACCTTCAATATCGGAAGGCATATCGTCGCTCAAGCCCATGAGTTCCATGAGGGTCGGATATATGTCTGGTGCAGAAAAAAGCAGGTCGTCGCTTCGCGGTGTTATTTTATCCGGCCAGCGCATGAGGAAGGGAATTCTCATAGCTTCTTCGTAATAGTTGCTCTTTGAAATTTTGTCGTGGATACCCAGACAGTTGCCGTGGTCCGACGTAAAAACGACGATGGTTTCATCGGTTTTTCCGGCTTGGTCGATCGCGTTAAGTATTCGGCCGAACTGCTCATCAACTCCGGTTACCATGGCGAAGTAATTCCTGATATTCTTCCGATAATAATCTCCCCACTCCGTTCCGGCAGGCGGAACATTCGGCCTACGGCACCATTCTTCAATATCTGCATCGAGGTAGATATCGACATATCTCGGGGGAACCAGCTCATACGGCATATGCGGAGGATTCATACTCACTACAAGAGCAAACGGATCGCTGGCTCTCTCGATAAATTCGACCGCCAAATTGGTCTCGTGTACCGGGCCCCATTCATCAACATACTGAAACTCCTGCCGACCCGCGTTGGTGTCCCAGTACATTGGCCCCAGATGATCATCGTAGGTTCCGTATGAATGCCAGTATTTGAACCCATGCCGACGATCCGGGGAACACCACTCATTCCACTTCAATTCACCATCGTTATTCGCGCAATTTATGTAAGGAGCTTTGGGCGAATCAAGATGCCATTTCCCGATATATCCCATATCATATCCGCGGTTTGCGAGTATGTCCGACCAGCAGACATCCGAGGCCTGCAATTCGCAATTATAGG
>JABGPX010000175.1 GCA_018644745.1 Spirochaetales bacterium | reverse complement strand
TCTTTCCGCAGCGCCTCTACCCACGCGGAGGTGTCTATTAACACGTTCAACTGGATTTTCTCGACCGATCAATATCATCCGGTGTTATGAATTGCTCGAATGTACCAATTACATTACTCAATTGAGCGATCTTCTTCCTCCGGTTGTAATCTTCGATCGCGGTGATAATCGCCTCTTTTTTTGTGCGGGCCGCAGTATTCTCGATTAAGTCTTGGAGAATATTATCAGGAATATCAACGGTTGTTTTCATATTCCAATTATAATGAAGCCAGAATATTATTTCAACAGAGAAATCATATCAGTGTTGTTTGGTTTGGGCATCCCTCAATTGTGCAGAAGGATTCTCTGATCCAGAGCAACTTGAAACGCGCGGCGGTTTTGTCTATGGGTCGACGGGTGAATTGATCTTCTGCAGGGCTGGCGGTCTATCAGCCGGTTACAACCACTTACCCGCCGATTCCATTGCGACGAAACTCTCTGTTGAAACGACTGAACCGTCTTTGGATAGGTGATCGGATATAAAGGTTATCAGTTCGTGGTTCGGTAGAAACACCTCGATAAGCAGGTCGTACCGGCCTGTTACGATGGATACGGATTTTACATACGGCATCTTTTGAATGGCGGCGGCGGGGGTGTGCAGGTTGCTGCTGACCGCCACCGTTGCGCCGAGAATTACCAGCTGATAGTCGGGGTTTTTGTCGGGATCAATCAGACCTTTTACCAGCAGATATTCGTTGTCGATGAGGCGGGCGATCCTATTTCGAATGGTTCCCTCTGAGACATCAAGCTTTCGAGCGATATCCTTGTTTGAGGTTCTTCCGGCCGCTTCAAGCATCTCTACAATTGCCGTATCCATTGAATCAATTTTCACCGTCTATAGCTCCGAGTACTCAAGACTGGTCGCTTCAGCGACAGCCTTGTTGGTAAGCTTGCCTGCGTAAAGATTCAGACCATGGCGAAGTGGAGCCGATTGTTCAAGGGCTTTATCCAGGCCGCTGTCGGCAATCTGGAGGCCGTATCTGCTGGTGACACTGGTGAGGCTGTTTGTCGAACTCAAGGCGACGACTCCCGGCATATTAGCCACGCCGTAGTGGACGATACCGTCGATGATATAGATTGGCTCGTTGTGATAGGTGGGATGAATCGTTTCGACACATCCGCCCTGGTCGACGGCTACATCAACTATCACTGCTCCTTGTTTCATGGTTTTCAGATGCTCCTTTCGGATGAGCTTTGGCGCCGCCGCGCCGGGAATGAGTACCGCGCCTATTACCAGGTCTGCTCCCGCAACGCTTTCCTCGATATTGGCGTCATTGGAGTAGAGAGTGGTAATTGCACTCCCAAAAATATCATCCAAATATCCAAGACGCCGGGCGGAAAGATCCAGGATCGTAACTTCAGCGCCGATGCCGACGGCAATTTTGCAGGCGTTGGTTCCGACGACACCACCGCCAAGAATGGTTATTTTCCCGCGGGCAATTCCCGGTACCCCCCCGAGCAGAATGCCTCGGCCGCCGAAAGGCTTTTCCAGATACTTAGCCCCCTCCTGAACAGATAGGCGGCCGGCGATTTCGGACATAGGCTTGAGCAAGGGGAGCGTGCCATCTTCTTCCATTACGGTTTCATACGCCACGCCATATATTTTTTTTTCTAGCAGAACCTTAGCTAGCTCTTTGTTGGCCGCTAGGTGGAGATAAGTATAAAGTATCTGCTCTTCTCTGAAAAAGTTGTATTCTTCTTCGAGGGGTTCTTTTACCTTGATGATCATCCCGGCCCGCTCGAAAAGCTCTTTTTTTTCCGCGATAATGCATCCGGCATCAACGTACTTCTGGTCCGAAAAACCCGATCCTTCTCCCGCGCCGGACTCAACAAATACGGTGTGTCCGTTTCTGAGATATTCCTTGCTGCTCGCGGGCGTCAGGCCGACCCGGTACTCATCCTGCTTAATTTCCCTTGCCACTCCGATTACCATGATATTCTCCCCGATTGATTTAAACGTTGTTTGTAAGCACATAATTACGTAAAACGTATTATCTGTCAAGTATATTACGGAAAACGTAGCACCGCTCATATGGCGAGCTGCCCACCGGAAGGAGATGACTTCACCGTTGGCGCGAGCGCCTAACAATACCAAATCTTATAGCGACAAAGGTCAGATTGAGTGAAAAGCTATTGCCGATCCACGTTGCCTTGACAAATGAGCGCTGCGCCGTCTAACATAACTAAGGAAGTAATGAAAACGACTACGATATCGTTGAAAAACAAATTGCGCCTTGCCAACCGGCATTGATCGCTCTACCTGCTTATCCTTCCCGGAATAGCTTTTTTCTTTATTTTTAAATATCTCCCGATATACGGGATACAACTTGCGTTGCGCGAGTACAGACTCTATGTTCCATACAGCAAGATGCCGTGGATCGGCCTCGAGAAGTTTCGAGACCTTGTGGCGGCGGCGGATTTCTGGCGGGCATTTAAAAATACCGTAATTATCTCTGGAATGCAGATTATCTTTGGCTTCCCGATTCCGGTTATCCTAGCAATCCTTTTCAGCGAACTGCGCTTTCCGAAGTTCAAACGTTTCACCCAGACGGTACTCACTTTGCCCCACTTTCTCTCGTGGGTAATCCTCTCTGGTATCTTCTTTAACCTTCTCGGGAACACCGGAATAGTAAATGGTTTCCTTGCCGGCTTCGGGCTGCCCAAGCAGAACTTCCTGATGAATCCAGGCAACTTTCGTGGCCTTCTTGTCGTAACGAATATCTGGAAGGAGGCGGGATGGAGCAGCATCATCTATCTCGCGGCGATTATGAGCATCGAGACTTCGCAATACGAAGCCGCGGAAATTGATGGTGCCAACAGGTGGCAGCAGGTTATCCATGTTACACTGCCGGCGATTATGAGCATTGTCATTGTCATGCTCATTCTGCGAATCGGCAACATAGTCAATTACAGCTTTTTGCAGGTTTTCCTCATGTATAGCCAACCGGTCTACAATGTCGGAGATGTTATCGAAACATATATATATAGAATAACTTTTGAAAGGCCGCCGGACTTCTCGTTCTCCACGGCAGTAGGTGTTTTTAAAGGTCTTATTAACCTTTTTATGCTCGTAACGGCAAATACCTTGGCCAAACGGCTGGGCTACCGTGGAATATATTAGGAGTACCGGGAGATGAAGCGGCGACCAACAATAGGAGATTGGGCGATTGGGGCGATCCTCTCGATTTGGGCAGTGGCAATACTCCTTCCTGTGTATAACGTAATCGTCGTGTCTCTGTCGACGGAAATAGGGGCGATACGGGCTCGATTACCCCTCTGGCCTCGTCCCTTTGACTTTACCTCTTACAAATGGGTTCTCTTGAGCGGGGCGATAAAGTATGGATTTAGAAATACACTCATCCTGCTGGTAGTAGGTGTACCGTACACAATGTTTCTCAGTACGAGTCTCGCATACTCGCTGGCGAAAAAACTGCCGGGAATGAGCGTGGTAAGTTTCCTGCTGATTGCGACACTCTATTTCGGCGGCGGGCTCATACCATTTTACCTTGTCGTGCGTAATCTAGGCTTAGTAAATAGTATTTTTTCAATGATTCTGCCTCATGGCGCCACGGTGTTTTACGTCATTATATTGAGAAACTTTTTTCAAAACGTACCGCCGGACATAGAGGAGTCGGCTTTCATGGACGGCGCGTCGGATATTCGTATTTACGCACAAATTATATTACCGATATCAACACCCATACTGGTTACCATAGGCTTATTCGTGGCTGTTAACTACTGGAACGAGTGGTGGCACAGCCTTCTATTCATCTCGGAAGGAAAAAAGCAGTCACTTCAGCTTGTTCTGCGGAGCATTCTCATGGAGGTTACTCAACTAACCTCCACAGTCCCGGAAGACTATGATATCAGCAAGCTCTACAACAACGGAATCCGCGCAGCCGTGGTGGTAATAACGACAGCGCCAATAGCCGCGCTTTATCCATTCCTGCAGAAATACTTCGTGCGCGGCCTTACGAGCGGGGCGCTGAAATTCTAATAAAAGGAGGGATGAAAGAGGTCAGTTTTACGGATTTTTATTATCGATTCAAAGGAGAATTACGGATGAAAAAATTTTTTCTTTTCGCAGCAGCGCTTACACTGATAAGCCTGCCTCTCTTTTCAAGCGGAACAACTGATTCGGCATCTTCGAGCGAATTAGCTCCGGTCACAATTACGTACAACGTATACAACACCACCCTCGACTACGAGAAGGATGATGTGTACCGATGGGTTGAAGAAGAGTTCAACGTAGAACTTAAGCGGTTTCAGGCCTCCGGCGCGGATTGGCAGGAAAAGCTGCAGATCTGGGTTGCGTCAGGCGATATGCCGGATGTTATGAATTGGGATTTCAAATATCATCATATGCCGCAGTATAACGAATGGGTCCGTCTCGGCGCTCTCAGACCCCTGCCGGAAGACCTATCGAAGTATCCGAATCTCAAGAATGATATTCTCGACAAAATGGTAACCGACGATCTTTTGAGGATCGACGGCAAGCGCTACGCTCTGCCTCACGTGCGTTCATACGCGTATATGCCGGGCGAGCAACT
>JABGPX010000391.1 GCA_018644745.1 Spirochaetales bacterium | reverse complement strand
GGTTACGTGGAGCCGTGATCCATCCAGACACCTTATACGCACTGCGGTAGACATCGATAGAGATTCCATCTTTCGAGATGTATTCACAAAATTGGAAATATAAATTTCTAAATAAAAAATTCGGCCCGGATTATTTTTAGACCCGTGCCGGTCATAAAACAGAAGCCGACAGCGGTCTTCTCGTCGTGGTGTGCATCGAGGGTGCATCGGAAGCATACAAACCGCCCGGCTGTAAGCAGCTTATCAATTTCGAGAATTCTTATTTCGCCCATTGATAGGTATCCTGGAGGGTATGTATCCGCAATTCCGGATCCGTTAATGAGAATTTCGCCGTGTTTGAAACGGGAAAACAGCCGCGACGCGTCATGATATCTGCCTTGATCCAAGAGGGATTTCAGACGAAAGACTGTTGCTTTGCCGATAGTCGCGGAGAGTTTGAGAGTCTTCAGAAATCCCCCGATCCCCGAAACGCCGCATTTTCTGAACAGCCGTATACCGAGCTGACGAAAGTATCGCCGGCCCGGCGCCCCTCTTTTCAACGCAGCAGCGACGGCTGGTAACAAAGCCCAAAAAGCCTGCAAGCTATGTATCGAAGATGGTGGATCGAAAACATACCTCAGGAATACCGGGATTTCCAGCGGATGCTCGCCGGGGATTTCTATCAGGAAAACTCCATCTCGCACAACTTCGTTTCCAAGACAATAATCATTAGTCCCGACATACTCGAGCGTAGCAGCGGCAATAAATACATCAAAAAAATCCTCAAGTGATTTTTTGGAATTTATCCCTCCAAATGCTCGAGACCCTGCGGGATCCTGAACCCAGCCGGTAGGAGTAAAAAGTGAGAGCCAGGCGGCTTTGTCTCCTCGTTCTGCTGCCTCGGGCGATGATGCGGCGAGGTTTAACAGGAAATTTTCGTGAACGCTCATATCCATATGCTATCGATATCGCTATTGTATGACCTTCCCAATGGTGATACCAATATAAGTGAAAAATTACACTTCAGGTGTAAAAGGATAGTAAAACTGGAATTATGAAAAAAAGGCGTTTTATAAGCCCCATTATTGTATTCATCCTTGCCCAATTCGCCTGGTTTTCTCTTCTAGCTCTATGGATCTATTGGTACGTATCCAACTATATGATCTTTATCGAGGTAGGAGAGCGAATCTCGCCGCAATTCGTCGTAAGCACAAAAAATATCGCAGCTCTAGTCGGCGGCATTCTACTTCTCATGAGTATCGCAGTGGCCCTGGCACTTATATACGGTAGACTGAATCAGCAGATGAAGCTGAATAAAATGTACGACACCTTTATCGCGAACGTTACTCATGAGCTCAAATCACCCCTCGCATCAATACAGCTTTATCTCGAGACTCTCGGCTCCCGGGAAGTACCGACTGAACGGAGGACCGAATTTATAGAACTCATGTTGAAAGATTCACAGCGGCTCAACGCGCTGATCAACTCAATTCTGGAGATCTCAGGCCTGGAGGAAAGGAAGAAGGTTTACCATCCGACTTTTTACGCGGCGGACGAGCTCTTTCAACAGCTGGTAAACGAGGCTGCTGAGCAATTCAATCTTCCGAAAGGTTCAGTAAGATTTATCGGAAAAACAGGCAGCATCTGCAAAACCGATCGTAGATCAATGAAAATCGTATTGAATAACCTTTTCGACAACGCAATAAAGTATTCCGGCGGCCCGGTTAATCTGACAGTGAAAGTTACGACAGAGTCCGGCAGGCTCATAGTCCGGACTGGCGACCAGGGAATCGGCATCCTCGAAAAAGATCAAAGAGAAATTTTTAAGAAATTTCGCCGTATCAGCAGTGCTTACAGCCCCAGTGTAAAAGGTACCGGCTTGGGGCTGTATTGGGTAAAAGAAATCATTCGCCAGCATCACGGCAAGATAAGCGTTTACAGCGCGGGGCTGAACCGCGGCACGACTTTTACCATAGAACTGCCGACATATCCGGGTAAGAGTTTGATAGTCCAGGACAAAAAGGAAGTACCATATGAGTAGAAGCGACGGAGCAAATACAGTATTGCTCGTAGAGGACGAAGAATCTCTGGCTATCGGCTTGGAATATAACCTTTCCGAAGAAGGGTATCATGTACTTCGCGCGGAAGACGGGTTGAAGGCCGTCGAATTATTTGACGCCAACGATATCGATCTGGTGGTGCTCGATATAATGCTGCCGTACATGGATGGGTTCCAGGTCGCCGAACACATTCGGGACGTCTCTCCTCAGGTTCCTATTCTCATGCTTACGGCCAGAGCTTCGGCGGATGATCGTATTCACGGCCTGGAAATTGGAGCGGACGATTATCTCGCAAAACCATTTCACCTCGCGGAGCTCCTCCTCCGCGTCAGGGGAATGCTCAAAAGAAAAGAATGGTATCGTAACAATATCAAATTAGAGACCGAGTATACCTTCTCGGAAATACGTATAGATTTTTCATTGCTTAAGGCGCAAGTCGGAGAAAAAGAATTTCGTATTACTCCGCTGGAGGGAATGCTTCTGAAGTATCTGTCGGAGAACCCGCTGCGAATAATATCCAGAAAGGAGCTCCTCGAAAATGTCTGGCAGTCAACATCGGAAATTGAAACAAGAACGGTAGACAATTTCATCCTGCGGCTTCGGAAATACTTCGAACCGGAAACCGGCGGCCCAATATACTTCAGAAGCGTGAGAGGCGCGGGTTATCTCTTCTCTCCTGATGGGATTGCTCCCTAGCGATCATTAATACTGGACAACTACACATATGTTACGTATAATCAAACCGCCATATGAAAAAGTTAATCATCAAAGGTGCCCGTGAACACAATTTAAAAAATGTAGATTTGGAACTTCCTAGAGACCGGCTGATAGTTATATCCGGCATTAGCGGCAGCGGAAAGTCTACTCTTGCGTTCGATACAATCTACGCTGAAGGCCAGCGGCGGTATGTTGAATCCCTATCGGCGTACGCCAGACAATTTCTGGGCCGGCTCGATAAGCCTGATGTTGACTATATAGAAGGCTTATCCCCTGCAATCTCCGTAGAACAAAAAACTACCCATCGGAATCCCCGGTCTACCGTCGGCACAGTAACGGAAATCTACGACTATCTCAGACTCCTTTATTCAAAGATCGGTTTACCCCACTGTCCGGATTGCGGAAAGGAACTGCATGAACAGGGAGTGGATCAGATAGTCGATTCAATACTTTCCTATCCCGAAGATTCCAGACTGATCCTGCTCGCGCCGGTAGTGAAAAACCGGAAAGGCGAATATCAGGACGTATTTGATAATGCAAAGCGATCAGGATTTGTCCGCGTTCGCGTGGATGGAGATATCATTGAGCTCGATACATCTATCCAGCTAGATAAGAGACGCAAGCATTCAATCGAAATAGTAATTGATCGAATAAAGGTACGTGCGCAGTCTCGAAAGCGAGTCGCCGATTCGGTGGAAAAGGCATTAGAACTAGGCACGGGAGCGGTAATAGTTTCCGGTGGTGAAAGTGAACGATACTTTTCACAGATGCACGGCTGTCCAGAATGCGGAATCAGTTTCCCCGAGCTTTCTCCGCAGCTCTTTTCCTTCAACAGTCATCAGGGAGCTTGTGAACGTTGCTCCGGTCTGGGAGTAACGATGGAGTTCGATGCCGATCTGATTCTGCCCGACCGCAGCCGCACCTTCAAGCAGGGAGGAATCAAATCGTTCAGCGGGTCATCAAATTGGTCAAAAGGTATTATGGAAGGGCTGGGGGAAAAGCTAAATTTTGACTATACCGTGCCTATCAGCGAGTATCCGGAGGAAGCGGTGGAGATACTACTTCACGGAACAAAGGAGAAACTCTCATTTACCTACACCAATTCCAAAGGAGAATCTCACCAGATGAACCGGGGCTTCGAAGGAGTTATGAACCGCCTTCAGCGAAGCTACAAACGCCACGGACCTCACCCGTGGTTTCACCAATTTATGCGGGAATCAGAGTGTTCAGTGTGTCGAGGAGCACGGCTTAGACCTGAGGCATCTTATGTCCTGATCCAAGGAAAAAACATCAGAGAGATATCAAAGCTGTCAATTACCGATTGCCGGCGGTTTTTTGAAACGGTAAACCTTAGCTCAACGGAGAAGATCATCGGTCGGGAAATACTCAAGGAAATCTGCGCCAGGCTCCAATTTCTCGATAACGTCGGATTAGAATATCTGACCCTGGATCGGAACGCTACCACTCTCTCCGGCGGAGAAGCCCAACGAATACGACTCGCAACACAAATCGGATCATCCCTTGTGGGGGTGCTGTACATCCTCGACGAGCCGACAATAGGCCTTCATCAACGGGATAACTCAAAACTGATAGACACCCTTAAACACCTTCGAGACATCGGAAATACTGTTATAGTTGTAGAGCACGACGAGCAAACTCTATTGACCGCAGACTACATCGTAGATCTCGGACCCGGAGCGGGTATCCACGGTGGAAATATTGTAGCGGCCGGAACGGTTTCGCAGATTCTCAGAAACGGGAAGTCACTTACCGGAAGATATCTGTCGGGTAAAGACGCCATCGCTGTTCCTGCTGTGCGAAGAAAAAGCGACCG
>JABGPX010000336.1 GCA_018644745.1 Spirochaetales bacterium | reverse complement strand
ATCCCGAGTTTTCGAGGTACGCAGCCGGGAGCAAGAATCAGGGACCTACCGACATAGGTGCCGCCTTTCGCGGTATTCACCGCGTAAAACCCGTCGTTCTCTTCTATAGAAGTCACCTTTTGCTTTACGATCTCGCTGCCCATCTCCTCTGCCTGCTCACGAAACAGCTTCATCAGCTCCTTTCCGTGAATACCTCCCGGAAAACCGGGATAGTTTTCCATTCGCTCGGTGGTGCAGGCTTGTCCGCCGGGCCGTTTCTTGTCTATAACAAGAGTTTTCCTCTTAGCTCTCGCCGCGTATATTGCCGCGGTGAGTCCGGCGGTTCCGGCACCTACTATGATAACGTCGTAACTTTCCATACCAACCCTAATACGGCACTCCGGCCAGATGGCCGATACCGCTCTGATTTCCAGCGCAATAAAACGCTGTAGTTACATCCAAGGTTCGCTCTTCGTCCGCCGGTTCGGGGTCTCCTCCGGTTTCTTTTCTCAAACGCAGAACGTCACCCCCCGCCACGCGATCGACTTTAGGAATGGTCGTCGGCTTTTCAATCGATCCGCCTGATACCACAAACTTAGCTTCCGGCACGTCATCGACAAGCAGCACTCCCTCGGTGCCGTCGGGTCCGCCGAACTCAAAGGTAAAGGGAACCGCCTTGATGCCCCATGCTTCGCAGGTCTGGAGCGTAAGCATGGCATCTGTCGCGGCATTTCCGCCGCCTTCCCAGGAGATCACCACACCGTCGGCATCCATGAGCCGTACCTGAGACGCTGCCAGGTTCGCGACCCTCTGTTTTTCGAAATGGGAATTGTTGTGACCCCGGTCGAAAACAACTCCGACGAAGTTATGGGTTTTCCCGTGGCCTCTTGCAAGTTCCAACACCACAGGCAGGTTGGCCTGAATAAACGAAGGAATCTTGAAACAGGGCCATACATAATTCCCGCTTACGATACAGCCGTCCATTACTTCGGTTGGATTAAGCCGAATCGGGACGATATTACTCACTTCCCTTCCATACAGATAGGTATTCGAGTAGGTGCCCTGATTCTGGCATTGGGTTACATAGGCAATCTTCGGCAAAGCGGGTTCCACATCCTGATCAAAATCAAATACTTCGGTTTCGTCAGGTGTCTTATCCCGAATAACTTCGGCTAGATACCGGGAACACCGAACTCCGGCGCTTCGGACCGAATTATCATACTCCACGTCGCTCGAGCCCTCTTCCATCTCCATCTTCAGTACCAGGTTAAAGGTCTCGGCGAATGGCGAGTAGCCGGCAGCCGGGCCGACCATGTCGACAATCGCGTCCCGTGCGTAAAGAAGGGCCGACATCCCGGCCCACGGAAGTTCAGCGCACTCCATTACGGCGAGGTTGGTAATACAGTGAGTGGTACCACTTCCGACAATGGTCGGGTCGCTGAGATGCCCAGGCATAAAATCGCCGTCGCCGTCGACTTTTACACCAACCTGTACCGTATCCAGCACATGCACGATTCGGGTGTTTTCACCGGGTTTTACTATCTCCAGCTCGATTGATTTTATATTTTTATTCTCATCTTCTTTCATCAGATAGTCTTCGAGCTCTTTTTTCGCGACAGAAAATCCCCCGCCGCTCAGCCCAGTTTTGTGACCGAACTCGAGATCCTTGACTGTGAAGTAGCCTCTCGTTAGTTTCATAATTCTCTCCCTAGGCTATCGAAACGTTGAAGATTGTCGGTTCTTCAACCTTGGTGATGATGGAATCGAGAGCTTGCTCAACGAGCCGCCTACGGAATTCTGCTTCCCGTTCCGCGGGAAGACTGGGGTCGCCGACCGGGTATGGAATACCTCCGCCGGTAATTATTCTGCTTACTCCAACTGATTTCGCAACTGATGGGATTGCTGTTATCAAAGCTGATGGAATCCCAATCCTTTCAGCTTCTTTTTGCATCGTTGACACGCAACGGGTGCAGGTACCTCATGTAGAGGTGAAGATGGCGGCTGCTATGCCTTCCCTCTTCATCTCCTCGGCAATTTCGGCACCAAGCTTTTTGCTCGCCGCAACATTTGTTCCAATACCGCAAAGAGCAAAATATTTATTATATAATTTTGCGAACCGACCCTCTCCCTCGAGTGAACGCAGCGCATCGAGGGGCACGACGCGGTCCGGATCTTCATCGACCCAGGTGGAATCAAATCCGCCGTGGATGCCTTTGAAGTCCCCGACCGGCAGTTCATCCATCCCCTCAATAGAGTAGATTCCAAATGAATCGGAAAATGCCTGTTTGAGCTTGTCCGGATTTCCTTTCGGCACCATACCGCCGCCGGTAACAATTGCAATTGTTGCAGTGGATAGATCACCGAGCGGAGCCGCGGGTTCCACCTGTTCAAAAGATCGAAGGGGTACCTCGGTTATAGGCGTCTGTCCAGCGAGACGGCTCATCAGCATATCGATCGCCCGCCGGGCTGCATTCTTTGTTACATACTCGTTGTTTCGGAATCCCCGCGGAATGTAGCCGTCTTCCAGCGCTGTCCCGAGCTTCCCGTTCTTTCCGAGTTTCACCGCCAGTTCCGCTATTGCGGGAATCGCTTTCCGCATCCCTGCCGCGGTTTCCGCGGTCGGCCAGAAGTAGCCGTACTTGCGGTAAATTTCTACCGCGGGGTTTTCAGGAAAAAGCCCTGAGAGCACCGGAATACCCAGCCTGCTGCACAGTTTAGCGACCATACCGCAGGCCAGGCCGTATCTACCGGCATTAAAAGCCGGTCCGGCGATTACGATATCCGGCTTTGCCTCGGTGATAAGTTTTTCAATCTCACCAAGGATTTCATCCTGGCTTTGATTGATGAGATTGTCTCCGCACCAGATGGTGCGTACTATTTCAAGCGTTTCGCCGGCTGCCTGCGCTATTCCTATACCCGGTCCTTTCGGACCTTCGCAGAAATCGAGGGGCGAGGCTCCTTTCTCTTCCCCGCCGATACCGGCGAAGAATTGATTTATATAATGGACAATTCGAACCATCTACCTATACCCGCCCATCAGCAATGCCAGCATGGCCTTTTCCGTGTGAAGCCGGTTTTCCGCCACGTCGAAAATGATCGATTGATCGGAGCTAAGTACCTCATCGGTAACTTCGGTATTTCGTGATATCGGCATGCAGTGCATTACCATGGCGTCATGCTTCGCCATATCCACGACCCTTTTGTCGACACACCAGTCGGCGGCGAGTTTTCCTTTCATTTCTATGAACTCAGGATCGCCTTGGAAATGGGTTTCCAGACCCTTGGCGAATACTTCAGGAGATACCCATGAATACACATTTACGAAATCCGCGTCGGTTGCCGCCTCTTCATACGAACGGACAACTTTAACGCTTCCGCCGGTGTGGGCGGCTTCTTTCTCAGCGATGGCCTGTATACTGCCGTCCGGATCAAAGCCTTCAGGACACGCAATTGTCATATCAAAGCCCAGCTTCCCGGCCATGAGCATGGTGGAATTTGTCAGCCCCGCAGGCGGATTGGCTGCCCGGTAGCCCCAGAGAAAAGCGACTTTCTTTTTCTGAATTGGTCCCTTTTTCTCGATCATCGTGAGCGCGTCGGCCATTGCCTGGCAGGGATGCTCGACGGGGCACGATGCATTGATAATCGGAATGGAAGCATACTCTTTCGCAGAATCCAATCTCTCGCGGGTCATCGCCCGGTACGCAATTCCATCTACATAGCGGGATATCGTTTTTATGGTATCGTGCCAATCTTCCTCAGCAGCTTCCCCGACCCACAGCCTGTTCTCATCAAGCCAGAGCATGTGTCCGCCAAGCTGAGTCATCGCGGTTTCGAACGATATACTTGTTCGGGTAGATGGTGACTCAAAAATTCCTGCAAGGCTCTTTCCTTCGAGCAGGCGATGAGCTTTGCCGGTTTTCAACTCCAGTTTCAGCTGACGGGAAACATCGAGGATCATCTCGATCTCTTCTTTATTGATGTCGGTTATTCCCGTGATTGATGTTCCTTTCAAATCTTTCATGTGCCTCTCCTCTTGTGTATTATACCGATCCCTCTTCGAGGTATTGTTTTACTTCTTCCAGAGACCAATCGGGGTCTATCCCGAGATGCTCTATCGTGCGGCCGATACTCCAGTAATCTTTACCCTGAAGACCTTCCGCGATGGTGATTACCGCGTCGCACACCGGTGTCGGCACGCCAAGAAACTTGCCGAGGGATGAATAGGTGACCAGTCCGTACGGGATGTCTTCGGTAAGATGGCGGGTGTCGAGGGTAAATGGTCCCTCGCAGACTTCAAGGAAGGGCGTGTGGATGGCGTCGTACAGCGGCAGGACATAATCCTCACCGTTGGGATTCCATTTCACCATTTTGATCTCTTCCTCAAGGGTAAACTGCTTCAAGCCCAGCTTCTCGCCAATGGCCATTCTCTCCCGATCAATCTTTTCTATAAGATTCACAACGCCGGGAGTATTTTCAGATTTACCAAACAGGTGAAAATCCGGATTTCCCGACTCGATGCTCCCGGCGTTGCAGATCATGGGCGGGGTATGGGTTATCGCGTTGTAATCTACAAGAATAGAATCAACCGCATTCTGCCCTCTTCTGATTGTATATCCGTTTG
>JABGPX010000367.1 GCA_018644745.1 Spirochaetales bacterium | reverse complement strand
GCGGCTGGGTATAGACGGCGAGAATCTCAGGTCTGACCGACCGTCTGAAAACCAGAGCGAGGACGGGAATCCCGGTGGGAATACTCCAGGCGAGAACGGAGAGGATGGTGAAGACGGCAGCACTCAACGTCTCCAGGGCATCCCTGCCGATCAATGGGACGGAAGAGCACCATCACGCAATGGACAGCCTGGAAGCGGTCAATCCGGGGAAGGAGAGAACCGGCAATACGCGGTGATGGTGGTCGCAGGCTCCCATGATCCAATCTATGCCGCGGACGCGTATTTCGGCACCCTGGATCCAATAGCGGGATTTATGGTTGATCGCGACGACCCTCTTAACGAGCTGTCATATATCAGGCTAATAGAAACCTGGCGAAATGATGAGCCGTCTAGTGACGCGGGCAGAGAAGAAGAAGAGGTTTTTTTTCTGTCCACTGATTCAACCAGATACCTGCCCTTTGAGCCGAGGGCGGTACAACCGACCATTCTCAACAGGATCTATCATCCCTTCGATTTTTCCTACGCAACTCTTTCAATGATCTCTAAAACGACCCCAAACGACTGGGTCCGGGTTATCGGTATAAACGAACGAGACAAAGCCCTCTTGGCAAGGTATTTACAGGTCGAACTCCGCGATGATCTTGCCCAGGACATCAAGAATTATTTTGACAGCATTGTGAATGACGATATGGGCTATTACGAAAAACTCTACTTTATACTGCAAAGCTTTGAAACATTCCAATATAATATTGGATTTTCCGATGATGTATCGGTGGATCATATCGCGGATTTTCTTTTCAACACTCTCAACGGCGATTGCACCGAGTTCTCAAACTCAACGGCGGTCCTTGCTAGGATGGCGGGAATACCTTCGCGGGTTGTCACCGGATATCTGGCCACCAGCAACTTGCAAACCGACCAGCACCGGCAAGGCCTGGCGGAACTACAATCGGTAATCGAGCCTCTTCAGAATTATGGGCTCGATGAAATGTATCTCGTAACTACCGCTCATCGTCACTCATGGGTCCAGGTTTATATGCCCGGGTACGGATGGATTGATATCGAAACTACATCCACAGCCCTTCCTCCTCCGGCGGGCAGCGACCCCAATTCCATGGACATCATAATACCGATTATAGATCCGGAATCCGTGGATTTGAGCAGGTTTGAATTCCCGTGGCTCCTCGTTCTACAGAGCCTAGGGGTGCTCATCGGCTCCGCTATCGCCGGTGCATATATTTTCCGGTACAGCCGTCTAATTTATCTTCAGAAACTGGCGAAAGGTAATACACAAAAGGCATTGCGAGCTCTGTTCTCTCTGCTTCTCATGAAACTCGCGGTCGAGGGATATCCCCTAAAACCTGGATTTTTGACTTCCACCGAATATGCGGAAAGCCACCCTGAACTAAGCGGCTTTGCCGAGTTATACACACGGCTCCGATATCGAGAGCGTTTCTCCGAGGGACAGAAAGACGAGGAATTCCAACGGATACGATCCGAATATAACCAGATTACCCAAACCTCTCGAAGATCCGGAGTTTCCGGCTTTTTCAAACGTGTCTTCAGCTTGAGGGATTTGAGGTATTGATGAGGAAACCCAACAAGCTCAGTCTATGGGGTCTCATAATCCTTTTGGCGACAATTTTTGGTTCATGCGGTTCAGGGTCTGATTGGCTGGCGTACCGCGGGAAACAGGGGCGCGGTTTTACAACCACGTCGATACAGCCCCCTATCGCCGTAAAGTGGAAACACCATCTTCAGCCTCAGGCAGGATCAAGCCTATCCTTCAATCCGCCCGTAGTGCTCGATGACACCATCTATTTCGGCTCGGACGACGGAAACTTTTACGCTCTCGATATTGAGAGCGGTTATATGAGATGGGTATTTCCGACTGACGGACCGATCAACTCGGTACCCGCTGTCGATGAAAACAACGTATATTTTGGTTCCAATGACGGTTCTTTTTACGGGGTAGAACGAAAAACCGGCGAATTTCTCTGGTCTTTTGACACCGGCAGAACAGTAGCCTCGTCAACGGTCCGGTATGAAAACTCTGTAATTTTTACCAGTGATGTGGGTGCCACCTATTTCTTTGATCCGGATGGATTCGAGCAGTTCAACATTCCAAATTTTACATGGCTAAGACACACGTTCCAGATGTATGACGATGTCATGTACTTCGCGCCGGGACCGGCCCAAAACCCCCGTTCATTGGGAGCATACGATACTGTGACGAAAAGTTACCTATGGACCCTCAATACAGTCGGTGACAACGCGGTATGGTACTCATTTCCTGCGCTCAAAGGAAAATACCTTTTTTACGGCACCGCAGGTTTCCCAAGTGCTCCAGGTGACCTTACCTTCTACGCCCTGGACCGGCAAACCGGCGAGATCCTTTGGGAAAATGTGGATTCTTCAAATATAGGAATAAGAACAAACGTCGATACATTCCGCTATTTCCAAAATAACCTGGAGGTTCTCGACTATATGGCTCCTTCGCTCTGGAAAAATCTTGTGATTTTCACCAGCGGAGATACCACTGTGAGAGCCTTTTCCCAGAACTCAGGCGCCACCGCGTGGGAGCATGTATTTCAATATCCGACCTCTAGCCCGCCGACAGTTGCTAAAGATCGAATATATTTCGGTGTTCACGGAGATAATCTTTCGGGACTAAGTAACCTGGACCAGATCGGATACACGGCGCCGAAAATTGTGTGCCTTTCCGCAAGAACTGGTAAAACTCTTTGGGAATTGGAAATTGAAGGATCAATTCTGAGCGGACCGGTAATCGCCGGAAAATGGATAATCTTCGGCACTGACAAGAATGTTTTTTATGTGCTTGAGGAAGTATTTTAATAGCCGGCAGTTTCGCTAAGACCGCTACCCTTGATGTTCCTTCGCATACTGGTCGATTCGTCGAGCTTTGCTTGCAGACCGGCTATTTGCATCGAAAGACGCCTGGAGCCACACCTCAACCAGAGTTTTCGCGAGCTCAACTCCTGTAACCTGAGCGCCCATGGTCATTACGTTGGCGTTATTGCTTTTTATAGAGCGCTCTGCCGAATACGCGTCGCTGCAGAGAGCGGCGTTTACTCCCGGTACCTTGTTTGCGGCGATGGACATGCCGATGCCTGTACCGCAAACCAGGATGCCGCGGGTAAAAGACCCGGCAGCGACAGCTTCGGATACCGAGAACGCCACATTTGCATATATCGGATCATCACCACCAAAATCTTCGATGTCGTGTCCTAGAGACCTCACGTGTTCGATAATTGTCTTTTTCAGCGACTCCGCGTTCGGATCAGACCCAATTGCCAGTTTCATGTCAGCCTCTTTTTCTGCGAGTTTTATGTCCGACTGTTGACGATATTTGTAATCCCTGATACATCATGTAGTATCAGCTTCGGCTTGTACATAGATTTCTTATTATATAAAGTGACATAAATTCTCGAAATATGAGGGATGGTACATGACAGAAGGTTTCACCTATCCTGTAGCCTTGCGGGCTATCGAAAAATGGAAAAGCAACAATCTCGAGGAAGTTGAAAGCCCAAACGGCGTGAAACACTTTCGCTTTTTATTTAACGGCAGCACCTGTAACAATGGCGGGACCCCTTTTACCGCATACCTGCACGCGTTTATTGACGCAATGGGGGATGAACCCAGGGTAAAAAAAGCCTGGATTGAGATTCCTGACGATCAGATCGATTATGCAAAGGAAATGTGCACTTTCAGAAATTCCGGGGAGAAATTTTTAGATTCCCTCGCGGATTTTCCCATCTTCAAAGACCGGGAAATTTCCGAGATTCTTTCGCAGGATGATGATTTAAATCATGCCGGCTGTTTCTGCACGGTTCCAATGACCAATCAGAAATGGCGAATGGCGTTTTCTACAATACACTTTGCGTTGTGCGCCGAAAACTGACATAAGGGCTCATTTTAGATTCCATAATTTAATCAGCCGAATGTGTGCTTAACTTCCATCGTCTTTTCCGCTCCTGTAGTCTTTTCAAAAGTAGATTGAGCGATTTTCTCCTCGAGCTTCTTAACATACAGATCCTCGTCAACAGGAATATCGACCCATTCATCGAGCCAGCTCGAAAGATGCATTGCATTTGAAATAGAGAGACCGTTTATTCCTTCCTCTCCCGGAGCAAGCAGCTCATCGCCATGCAATATCGAAGATATCCAATTGTTGAGGATTTTTTCATGTCCATGAGGAGTAATTGGTTCGTACGGTACATCGATCATTTCACACTCAGGTTCACCATAACCGCCGTGATATTCGGAATTAAACTGACGCTCTGGCGTTTTCAGCTTCCAAAATTTAAGCGAATCTTTCTCTGCGACTATTTTTCCAAGATTTCCGGTAATTTCAAATCGATTGGTACCGGGAGTATCCGCGGTTGATGTAATAAACACCCCGGTCCCACCGTTAGGGTACTCAACATAAGCGGTCACATCATCTTCGACCTCAATATTGTGATACTTACCAAACTGGCAAAATGCCCGAACTCTATTCGGCATACCGCATATCCATTGCCACATATCGAGCTGATGAGGGCATTGATTCAAAAGCACCCCGCCGCCTTCTCCTTTCC
>JABGPX010000301.1 GCA_018644745.1 Spirochaetales bacterium | reverse complement strand
ACTCGATTCTCGAAATTTCGGACCGCTTTCTAGCAGCTGAGTCATTCTAATCCCATACTACCGCGTGGATATCAAGCGGCTGGTCTATAGCGCCGCCGCCTGCTCCCAATGCATCACGACATGCCGTGTCAAATTCCCTCTATTACATCAATACCTTTCAGTCCGAAGTGCTTTGCCGATGCGAGCATGATCTTGTCATGGCTGTACACCGACTTGAAACCGTTCTCGGAAGCACACGCAAGGTGCAGTGCATCGGCGGAACGGAGAAAAGAGCCTCTAGATATTGTCTCTACTGTACTACATGCCGCGGAGATGGTATCTCTGGAGAGGTTCAGCCATGTCCACACAGCGTTATCCTCATCGTTCTGTATCGACGCGGCAACAAGCTGGAATTCCTGCTTGGTAATTCTCCCTTCTCTTTGGTGACGGCACAGGGTAGTCCATAACTCGAGTCTCCCGTGGAGAGAGCAGCTGAGCCCCGTCTTTCCTTCGATCCAGTTCAAGACATAACTGGTGCCCGGTTCGTTCAGGTAACACTTTACAAGATAAGAAGTATCGAGATAGAACATCTATTCATCCCGATCCCGTGATATGAGAGGCGTTGAATCAATGTCGATCTTCGGCAATGACTTCGGGTTTCGCCCGGGAAACGGAGAGGTTGGCAACTCGGCATCTGAATACTGTTTCATTACGGCGACTTTTCTTCCCCGGTCCGTTATCACCACCGGTTCCTGCGCCGACTGCCGTACCGTCTTACCAGTTTCGTCGTGCAGCTGTTTAATTGTGACAATCTTCATGACAAGAATGTGTCACTAATTACACATATAATCAAGCTGATCGTATATTCCGCCTCTGCCAAAACTCAGCCGATTCCCACTATGTGTGTTCAGCAAAGGGATTTACTTGTTCAGATTGAAACAGTCCGGTCAGATGCTTTTCCAATACACAAAGGCGTCGAGACTCTCCCATCGAATGTACCTAGATCAGGTGCTTCTCGAACCAACGCTCGATATGGCCGAGCCGCGCGATGCGCCGGTCGGTTCGACCCTCCCGGGAGAGCCCGTGGGGCGAATCGGGGAAAAGGACCAACTCGGTGTCTACTCCAAGCTGTTTCAACGCGACGTAGACCTGCTCACCTTGCTCCGGGTCGCATCGCATGTCCTTCTCGCTGTGAATTACCATTGTCGGAGTTTTTGCATGCCCGATATATTTCATCGGCGACATTCGCCAGAAATTGTTCAGATCCTCCCATGGCGGCTTGCCGCCGAACATCACCTGGAAGTTCCAATTAAAGTCGCTGGACCCGCGCATACTTATCAGATTACTCACCACTCGCTGCGCCACCGCCCCGGCAAACCGGTCGGTATGTCCAATGATCCAGGTGGTCATGAAGCCGCCGTAGCTTCCTCCCGCCACACCCATGAGCTTTTTGTTGATGAAAGGCCTCTTTGCGACATGATCCGTCCATGCCATGAGGTCGGCGTAATCTCTATTTCCCCAATCGTTCCAGATAGCTTTGGTATGTTTTTCGCCATACCCCCGTCCGCCCCGCGGATTGCAGAAATGTACTACATAGCCTCTTGCAGCCAGAAAGTAAAACTCATGCATAAATAGGTCGCCGTATTGGGTCTGCGGTCCGCCATGGATTTCCAGGATAGAGGGATACTTTTTACCCGCTTTAAATCCGGGCGGTTTTATTACCCATCCCTGCAGATCATTGTCGTCGCCGCCTTTTGTCCACACCTCGTCTACCTCTCCGAGGTCGACTTTGCGAAGCCACGAATTCAATCTGGTTAATGGGCGTGACTCAGACGAGTCCATCTCTCTGAGCATGATTTGGCCTGGATCAGCCATGGTGCCGAAATAGTAAACCAGTCTCGAATGCAGAGAATCAAAAGTAAAGGCGCAGACAACCCCTTTATCCGCCACCACGTCGCGCACCATTCCGTCCTCTAGGGAAACAGCCTTAAGGAGAACTGACCCGTGCTGAGGCATCTGAAAATAGATGCTGCGACCATCCGGAGACCAGGTCGGTTTATTTTGAGCGGGAGAGCCGGTATCGTTAATAGTTCCGGAAGAGATACAGAAATCGTTCTTTCCTGTCAGATTACAAACGGGGGTTTTACCACTTATATCAGCGACAAACAGATGTGCATTTTTCCAGCCGTTGCCTCGCCCCTCCTGCCCGAAGTACGCGATCCGGGTACCTTCCGGCGAGAATTGGGGCAGGGATTTCCCGCCAATAGGTGTCTCGATTCGTCGTATCCGTCCGGTGGTGCTCGAAGCCACAAAGAGATCAACTGCATCGGGATCCAGGTCGGGATCATCACTGCGGTTTGACATAAATGCTATCTGACTCCCGTCGGGTGACCACACGGGTTGGAGCTCCTCATACACCGGGTGATCAGTCAGCTGCCTGGCCTTTCCGGTGCGTGTATTGATCAACCACAGATGCCAGAGCTCCTTCGGCAGGTAGCCATAACCATCGAGTTTGTAGTGTACTCGATCGTAGTGACGTGCCACGATACCGAGTTTTTTCTTGTGCTCATCCGCCTCCCGCTCCAAGTCGTCCGTATCTCTCTTTCGGAATTGTACGACGATCTGCTTTCCATCCGGGGACCATTCGAAGCCGCCGATCTCACCCTGTAATTTCGTGAGCGGCCTTGCTTCTCCCCCATCCACCGGAATCAAATAGATCTGGGTCTGTTTTTTATCACCGCGGTTGGATAGGAATGCAATCTGCTTTCCATCAGGGGACCAGCGGGGTGAAGTATCCGACTGATCTCCAAAGGTAAATTGCTTCTGGCGCCCGCCTGCCGCCGCGCCTGCCGCCGCACCTTCGGCCGACGCTATCCACAGATGGGAGACTGTCCCTTCCGTTGCCCTATTCACCGTTTTGATGGCGTATATCACCTTCATTCCATCTGGTGAGATTTCAGAATGCGATATAATCTCGAAGCGATAGAGATCGTCTGCAGTTATTTTACGAAGTTTTGTCGGCATAAGAAATCCTTGAGTTCTGGATAGGCCAAATATTGTTCGATGGTAAGGAATTGTTTCTTCCCGGTCAATCTATCCAGATGTGAAGCAAAACGATACTATCTGACTTCATGATTTCAATTGATTCCAGGTGATGATAGAGGAGATAACAGTGGGGAATTTCAAGAATGACCAGGGCAGGCTGGTGAGAGAATCCAGGGGAGAGAAACTCTGGATAGAACCGTGGGGCTCGAATAGCATCCGGGTCAGGGCGACAAAGATGATGGAGATTGAAACCTCACCTCTGATGCAATGGGCTCTGCTTGCTCAAGGGCAGAGCACATCTGTCATTGAAATATTAAACGATAGCGCGACGATCACCAACGGAAATTTAACCGTATTCGTTGACTGCACCGGAAAGATGACGTTCAGAAATCAGTACGGCAAAATCCTTCTCGAAGAATACAGGAGAACCAAGGAAAACAGGGAAGATTTTTGCAGCGACCTGAACATTCAGCCTCGGGAGTTCCTTGCAATTCTCGGCGGGGATTACTCCCTGTGTGCCCGTTTCGAGGCAAGCAATGGCGAAAAGCTCTACGGCATGGGGCAATATCAGCATCCATATCTCGACTTAAAAGGAACGACCCTGGAGCTCGCACACCGCAACTCGCAGGCCAGCATTCCCTTTGTATTGTCAAACATGGGATACGGGTTTTTCTGGAATAACCCTGGAATCGGCGAGGTATCGTTCAGCAAGAACATTACAAAATGGAATCTGGAATCTACAAAACAAATGGATTATTGGGTAACTGCCGGAGACAGCCCGTCGGAAATCGAAGAGGCATTCGCGGAAGTCGTCGGGAAAGTACCTATGATGCCTGATTTTGCAATGGGTTTTTGGCAATGCAAATTGAGGTATAGAACTCAAGAAGAGCTTCTGAATGTAGCTCGGGAATATAAGCGCAGAAAACTACCTATTTCGGTGATTGTAATAGACTTCTTTCATTGGCCGAACCAGGGGACCTGGATGTTTGACGAGCAGTACTGGCCGGAGCCCGAGAAGATGGTTCAGGAACTCAGACAGATGGATATAGAAGTTATGGTTTCCATTTGGCCCACCGTTGATTCGCGAACAGAGAACTTCAAGGAGATGAGTGATCGGGGACTGCTGGTTACATCCGACAGGGGACCCCAGATACAGATGACTGCGTTTGGCAACCAGGCGTTTATCGACCCCACAAATCCGAAAACCAGAGAGTATGTATGGCAGAAGCTCAAAAAGAACTATTATGACAAGGGCATCAAACTTTTCTGGCTTGATGAAGCCGAACCCGAGTATGACGTCTATCGATATGACAACTACAGATATCACATAGGCCCGAATGTGCAGACAGGAAACGTATACCCACTTATGTTTGCAAAGCTTGCTCATGACGGTATGGCTGAAGAAGGACAGGAAAACATCATCAATCTGGTCAGGTGTGCGTGGGCAGGCAGCCAGAGATATGGTGCTCTTGTGTGGTCCGGTGACATTCACTCAAGCTTCAGGTCAATGCGCACTCAATTGACGGCAGGTCTCAGCATGGCAATCGCGGGAATACCGTGGTGGACCACCGATATCGGGGGATTTTACGGCGGG
>JABGPX010000166.1 GCA_018644745.1 Spirochaetales bacterium | reverse complement strand
GATAGTAGTATGGGCCTCAGAAATAATGTGAGACGAATGCTGTACGACCAACTCATGGAGAGATACTATGAAAGTTGCGAAGGATCTTGTAGTAAAAATTGAATATACCCTTACAGATGATGAGGGAGAAGTTCTTGATACCTCAGATGGCGGGGAGCCTTTGGCATATATCCACGGCGATGGCAATTTGATTCCGGGGCTTGAAAAGGAGCTCGAAGGCTGCGAAGTCGGCGACTCTTTTACCACCGTTGTTGGGCCCGAAGAAGGATATGGTGTGTATCAGGAAGATCTGGAAATTACTGTCGGCAAAGATAAATTTGACGATCCCGATGAACTGGAAGTCGGCATGAATTTTCAAGCAGAGATGGAAGATGGTGTAAGGCTTTGCACCGTTACTTCAATAGATGGTGATGCGGTTCAGGTAAATGCGAACCATCCCCTTGCCGGCATGACTATCAAATTTGATATTAGAGTCAACGAAGTGAGAGAGCCGAGTGCGGAAGAACAGGAGCATGGACATGTCCATGGTGACGGCGGCCATCATCACTAGAGGTGCTTATTAGGGGTACATGCAGAATGAACCCGGATATACAGAAACTGCTCATCCTGGTTCACACCCATTACTCTCGTAGACACAATGTAGCCTTTTATGCCGCCGAACTTGGTATGCATCCTCGTCGGCTTAATAAAATCTGCCGGGCTGAGCTCGGAATAACTGCAAAGAAAATTATAATCGGTAAAATTATGGAACGCGCGAAGGCTCTGTTGGCTACCCAGCAGGCCGCCGATGTGGCACGGGTTCTCGGATTTACCGGTACTTCTTATTTCTATCGCTTTTTCAAGAGATATGCGGGTGTATCTGTGCGTTCATTCACCAGGATACCCCCGCGCTCACAAAGAAATACCTAATTCGGCTGCTCTAGTTCTGATGAACAAAGCGGCTTTATCGTACTCCTCCTTACCGCTCAGATGCTCAATAAGCACCGGTGTGTCGGGGTCCAGCTTGCTGAGTTCCCGCAGCAATGTATCATAGTCGATATCCCCTCACCCGGGATAACCTCGTGCATGGTAAGCGTAAGCGGGGGGCCCATAACTTGGTCTTTCGCGTGGACCGAGAGTATCCTCAATGCCAGTCGGCTTACCGCATCTCGTATATAGTTGCCGTTTCCATAATGTTTTTCGGGAGAGTTTATTAAATTGACCGGGTCGAAATGCACACCAAAACGCGGCCTGTTTATCGACTCGATGAGCTCGAGATAGCTTAAGATGCTGTTCGGGTACATCCAGGGCATAGTTTCCAGACAGTATGACGCTCGCTCCGGCGCTGCCTCATCAATTATCCGCCTGGTGATTTCTACTACCCGTTGAAATGTTTCCTTGGTGAGGTTAGCCGGGGAAGGGCCGTCCCACGCTCCCGGCCCGGCGTTTCCTGATATATTTACGCAGCACTTCGCTCCGATTGCGTCGGCCAGGCGAAGGGCTCCAACGCACTTTTTCACCGCCGATTCTGCTTGTGCGCCGTGATCCAGCCATCCGGCGAATTGCCCTCTTAAAAAACGGGTGCACCTAATCTCATAAGTTGATTCCTTAATAGGTATAGTTGTACCTTTGGTACTGGTTTTCTTTGTGATGGTCAACCACAAATTGAGAAGGAAAAAAAATGTGTAGAAATATTCGGCCGTTGTTCAATTATGATCCGCCTGCCACATCCGATGACGCGCGAGCGGCGGCAATTCAATATGTCCGGAAGATCAGCGGGTACACCAAGCCGTCAAAGCTTAATCAGACGGCCTTCGATGCTGCGGTTGAGGAGATAACAACCGCATCTGTGCGCCTGCTTACGGCGCTGGTCACCACCGCGCCTGTCCGCAATAGGGAGCGGGAAATCCTGCGCCTTAGAGCAGCGAGATTGGCGCGAGATGGGAGCTATCAGCAGTGAGCGTGGAAGAGCATATAAAACTATTTGACAGAATAGCCGGTATATATGGTCTTTTCCATCAGGGGCAGATGCGCCGATACAGGGAAATAATCCGGGAAAACGCTGATTTCATGGCCGTTGAGACCGGGGGAAAAGTTCTTGATGTGGGATGCGGAACCGGAGCTTTCGCGGCGGCGTTTCGTGAGTTAGGATTCGAAGCAGTTGGTATCGACGGATCTTCGCGAATGGCAGTTCAGGCAGAGAAGAACGGTATCCCCTGCACCGTTGCCGATGCGACTCATCGCCTTGATTTTGATGATGGGGAATTCGATTTGGTAATCGCCTCTTATGTGGCCCACGGAGTAATGAAAGCGGAAAGGATGTGCCTCTATCGGGAAATGAAACGGGTTTCGCGGAACAAAGTGCTTTTCCAGGATTTCAGTCAGTCGGAGCGCGGATTCAGCCCGCTGTCCGTAATCGGTATATTAGAGCGTCTCGAAGGCAGCGACTATCTGAATTTCCGCAATAACGGGCTCGAAGAGATGGAAGAAGCATTCGGGTCGGTGAATATTGTGAGTCTGAATAAACGCGGCAGTTGGTATATCTGCGACGCGGCTCAGTAAGCGACTAGTCCAATTACAGATTGGTCTTCACAATCCCGATCAGTTGATCAAGTTCATCTTCAGTATTATAGAATCCCGGATCTACACGAATACCGTTTTGGAAGCAGCCGCAGTAAATTTTCGCTTCCTTGAGTTTCAAGTGAACTTCCTGGCAGCGGGGGAGCCTGAAAAAAACGATGCCCGCCCGTTCTTTTGGTGCTGTAGGAGTCAAAATCTCCACTCCAAGTTCAGTTAACTCCTCGATCAGATAGGTAGTGAGCGTATGTACTCTTTTCTCCATAAATTCTCGCCCGATCGATTCAATAAACTCTAAGCCCGCCAGAGCACCTACCACCCCGATGAGATTTGGGATCCCGCCCTGGAACCGCGTTGCGTCGTCATGGAGCTGACACCTGCGTACGTCCCAGTCTCCGACGTTTGCCGCGGCGAGCCAGCCGGGAGCGGGAGGAGCGGAGTTCAGATATTTGTCATGAACGTGCAGGAACCCGACTCCTGTCGGACCCATGAGCCATTTGCTGGCGGTTGTGGCAAGAAAATCAAGAGGCGGATCGGACGCGTTCAGGTCTACAAGGCCAAGTGCCTGAGCGCCGTCGATGATGAGGGGAACGCCCCGCTGCGATGTTTCCGCATAGACCTCGTCAAGATTATAGCGAAACCCGCTTCCAACTGTTACGGCGCAAATGTGTACCGCCGCCGTATTATTGTCAATTTGACGCGCTAGGTCTTCAATAGCGACTCTCCCGCTGCGGCTTTGGACGAATCGGGTTTCTATAGGTGACTTTCCGGCCAGCCAGAGATATGTATTGCTCATGAAAGCAAGATCGGTAACTACAACATTTTGATGCGGTTCGGGTCGAAGTATCTGTGCGGCAAGGTTGATCCCGGAAGTCGTAGATTCGGTTACCACAATGTTTCGGGAGTGTGTGTTGATAAGACTAGCGAATTTCTCTTTTAGGCGCTCAAACCCCTCAAATGCCGGAAAGAACGCGGCTTCACCGCCATTTTGCCATTGTGTAAGGAAGGACCGCATTGCGTCAGCCACCGGAGTAGGGCAGGGATGAATGCTGCCGTTGTAGAGATATGTCCAATGCTGTGTCACGGGGAACAACTTTCGAATTTCCGTGATTTCGTAACCGACGCCCATCTTGTTTTCGCTCCTCTATCAGGGGCTCATTCTAACCGAGCGATGGTGAGCGGACAAGATCGGTCCGCCGCTGCCGGATGGCACACCGGACGAAGTGCAGGATATGCGAGATGTTACAGTAGCAGTTTTTGAGATTCCTAGAAGCAGGTCCGTTACCGGCGATGAGTAACCACTCACTACCGGGAACGGACTATAGGTACTGTTATGCGGTTGCTGTTTTGCCGCGAAGGTGGTCAATCATCGGTTGCGTAACAAGCGGGATAACATCGCCGATCATATGAGGCATCAGATTGTCCATTATCCGCGGCATCATGCCCGGCATTTGCTCGGCCATGTAATCCGGCATAGGAACCCTATCGGCTATGCGGCTGAGCATAGTCGGCATGACTTTCGGCATCATTTTGGGTAGTAGGATCGGGAATAGGATTGGGAACATCGGTTTCATGAGATTGAGGGCGCCGGGAATTTTTCCCATTCCACGCATCATCGGTCCCATTCCGAGGGGCATGGCATCGATAAGTTCAGGCCACATGGTGCCCATGAGCTCCGCGAAACCCGCGGGTGACATGAGTGCGATCATCGCTTCGAATACAGCCCACTGCTTTTTTACTTCCGGATTTGGATCGGGAAGTTCGTAGCCAAGAGCTTCGGCGGAGTAGCGTGCAAGATCGACAACTTCAACCGGTACTTCTTTCTTATCCGCTGAAACCCGAAGCTGAAATTCGCAGCACGGGCATAATGCGAGTACTTTCTCCGCTCCGACCTCGACGGCTTCATCGAGCCGGTCTTTTCCGATTACCGCTGCCACATCGGGATCCTTGATAAGCGTGAGTACGCTGCCGCAGCATTTGCCGCATTCCTTATTAGATTCCATCTCTACAAAATCAGCTTTAGGGATTGCATTGATAAGAGCACGAGGCGGTTCATAGATACCCG
>JABGPX010000190.1 GCA_018644745.1 Spirochaetales bacterium | reverse complement strand
GTCGGTGAGATTTGGCAACAGAAGAAATGAGAGAGGAAGGAATGACCGGATTATATAACCGATGGCGACGATCTCTCGGTCTCTATTAAATTTTCCCATTACCGGCGAAAGCAGCAGGTTTATCCCCATTGGAAGCAAATAGGCGAATCCTTTTATGGCACCAAACTGAGCCATGTTCAGGTTTAAACGGAGAAAGATTCTATCGAGGAAAAGGAAATTTGCCACCACCGAGATGGCTATGTTATTAAAGAAGTGAAAGAGATAAATTTTTCGAAGATTTGAATCCATTTCAGTTGTTCGGACTGCTCTTCAGAAGAAGCTGTAAAAGCGGTTCAATCTTTTTCTTTTTGAGGTATTCAATCATGCGCATGTGATCTTTCACATCCGCGACAAGGTCATGAGTTTCCATTTCATGTTCCCTATAAATTTGACCAATACCGGAAAGAGGTATGTTCGCGCGTTTATACAGCTCATAAAGCTTTTCATTATGGGCAGCCTTCACAAGCGAGGTGTGGAAACGCAGATCTCCCTCGCCGAGTCCCAATCGGTAACCGTTTTCCGCCATAAGCAGCATGTGCTTCGCGATCTCTTCCAAGCCTTTGATATCATCTTCATCCGCCCGTTCAACGGCAAGACGGGCGGCAGAAGCTTCAAGAATCTGCCTCACCTCATATGTTTCAGCAAGATCCTGTTCGGTGTACTCTCTTACAAAGACCCCGCCTCTCTCGCCTCTTACAACAAGCCCTTCGGCGATCAGCCGGGAAAAGGCCTGTCGTATATCACCGCGATTTACCCCGGCCGCCTTGCAGAGCGCTTCCTCGGCTAAACGACCGCCTGACTCGAAGTTCCCTGACAGCAGCTGCTCCCGGATATAATTGTAAGCTGTCTCCGCCTGAATCTTACTCTTCATAAATGGAATCTATCCTCATGCAGAGATTCTCTCTCTGTTGACAATATACCGACTAGAATGTATACGAAATAATGTATTTATGTCTACAATTATCGTGCTTTGTATGAAATTAGGAGGCCAAATTGAGTAATCTTACCCTTTCGGTATTATCTCATGCAGAAATCGAGACAATCCATGAGAAAAGTATCAAGCTGATCGCAGACACCGGTTTTCACACAAGTCATCACGAGACCCTTGTGCGCTTTAGGCAAGCCGGCGCCCTTGTAGATGAAACAGCCGGTCTTATAAAGATCCCCGGGGAATTGACCGCGGAGCTGCTTTCCCTGGCCCCGGATACAGCACTGGAAACCGGGCTGAATGGAAAAACTCTCAGTGCCGGCGGCGCGAATCGATATTACGTCTCTCTCATTCTCGATCCTTATGTTGTTGATTGGGATGAAGGGATTCGTAAACCCAAGCTTGAAGATGTACGGCGAAATACCATTGTGGGAGAAAGTCTCGACCGGGTGAATGCCATGATGAGGATGCAGTATCCGGTCTCGGACATTCCCGGACAGGATAGTTACTACAAGACCATGGAGGTATTTCTCGCTAACACTACGAAACACATTGCGGTGTATCCGGTTTCGGAGGCCAATTGCCGCGAGTGGATGGATGCGGCGGCGGTTGTCGCGGAATCAGCGAGTCTGCCGGTGAACGAAACACCTCTGCTGAGCGTAGCGATGGCGGTTACCAGCCCGCTTCAGATCCATCCGCCGAACATCGAAATAATGAAACAAGCTATGGAGCGCTGTTATCCGATAATACCGACGGTCTGCCCGATGGCCGGCACTACCTCACCCTACTCGGTCGCCGGTACTTTTCTGCAGGCAAACCTGGAATCCTTGCTCCCGATTCTCGTGGTGCAGCTTTACAAACCTGGCCATCCGGTTTTTTATGGGATCGGACCCTCGGCTACGGATATGAAAACAGGAAGAGATCTGTACTATCGCGCTGAAAAAAGTCTCTTCAAAATTATGGCAAATCAAATGGCGGAGTTTTACCATCTTCCCAGCTCAGGCGAAGCCGGAGGAACCCTCACTCACAGGGCAGATCTTCAGAATGGCGCCGAGAGCATGCTCTATCTTCTCTCTTCTCATGGAACACGCCAGAACATCATTGGTGGGTTGGGCAGCCTTGGCAATGCGAACGGTATGTCTACTGAACAAATAATCATGCAGTGCGGATTAGTTGATATGGCAGAATATGTCTCCCGCGGAGTTGATGTTTCTGAGGAAAAGCTCGGGGTTAAATCAATCGAAGAGGTTGGCCCCGGTGGAAATTTTATGATGGATTCACTCACCCTCTCGCTTCTGCGGGACAATGAGGAGTTTCTGGAAAGCGAATATCTCGATCTGAGCGGAGGGTACGATGGAGAGGGTACGGGAATGTACGAAAAGGCACATATCATAACCTCGGATCTGGTCTCCGGGTATGAGTCCACTGTGCCTGAGAAAACCCGCGAAGCCATAGGCAGATTTTTTTACGACAAATACTCAAACAAGACTGTGGCAGACCTTTAGGTTCCGGTTATCTCGCGGTAAATATCTTTCGAAACCCGTTCGCTCCATCGATCGATGATCTTCCGCCAAAGAGGTCCGGGCTTGCCGCTTCCGATGGGAATACCGTTTATCTGAACAACCGGCCCCAGACAATAGGGTGTGGTTGGAACCCACGCCTCGTCGGCGTTTACCACGTCAAAGATCTGCATATCTCGCTCTATCCAGGGGATGTTCATTTCGTCGAGTATCTCAAACAGAGTCGCCAGGCTCAGGCCGCGGAGAATGTTGGCAGGTGCCGGCGAAACCACCACACCGTCTTTGAAAATGACAAAATTGGATCCGCCGGTCTCGGTGATATTTCCATGAAGATCCAGGAATAGCGGAACTGCCCCGGCATCCCGTTGATGCACTTCCTGCTCCCCAATCCACATATGAAGCCGATTGCGATGTTTAATTTTTGATGAGAGGGTCGCCGGCGGCACATGGCGCACCGACGGAGTGGCGCAGCGGGCGCCCTCGGTAAAGACACTGCGCCAGAGTTCCACTGGAAGAGGAAAACTATGCTGTACATATGTGGGAACCAGCTCGTCGGCCCCGCCGGCGGATCCGGCGTAGACAAAGTTTGCCCCGGCGGTCATATAAAATATAAGCCCCAAGTCCTTGCCGCCGTACACATCAAGGTTGTGTTCTATAATTTTCGTACTTATTTCTAGACTCTCTTCGAAGCTCACCGGGGGATCAATGCAGGCATATTTGCATGATTGATAAAGGCGTCTGGTATGCTCTTCCAAAAGAAACGGTTTTCCGTTAAAGGTTCTTAGGAAATCCGTAACCGCCGCACCCTGAACGATACCGAGATTATATACCGGAAGTTTGCATTCATCGGCGGGAATAAACTCCCCTTCTAAATAGGCTATTGGCTGGTTCATTTTGCGGTATAACCCCCATCGAGGGGAATGTTTGTTCCCGTAATATAGAGTGACGCATCCGAGGCCAGGAAAACGATGCCGCCCAAAAGGTCCGTGTCGTTCGCCATTCGCCCGAGCTGTGTCCGCTCACTATAGTTCTTCACAAATCGATCGGGATGGGATTCAGCCCGCAGGCCTCCCGGCGAAATACAGTTGACCCTGATTCCATAGCGGCCGTAGTAGCTGCCGCACATTCGAGTAAAGTTGATCATACCGCCCTTATGGAAGAAATAATCTGCCGACCATCCGCTCATATCGGTTCCGTCGTAGTTGTGATCCTCAACACCGATCATGCCCATCATAGATCCGATGTGAATAATAGAACCGGATTTTTGCGGTATCATTACCTCCCCCACCGCGCGGGTAAGCACAAACAAGCCTGTGGCGTTGATGTGCATGCTTTCGTCAAATTGAGCCGCATCCGAATCCCAGCCTTTTTGGGTAGTTCTAGCCACGGCGTTATTAACGAGAACGTCGATCCGGTTTTCACGCTCCGCCACCTGGTCGCGCAGCGCTAGGATTGATTTCTCATCTCCCTGATCAAACTTGAGAGCTGTAACGTTTCCGCCGTTGCCGTTCAATCCATCGGCGACCTCCTTCAGTGCATCCACATTCCTGGACGCCAGATAAGTCTTCGCTCCCGCCTCCGCCAATGCCCGGGCACACTGCAAGCCATATCCGCCGGCCCCTCCAGTAAGAAGCGCGACCTTGCCTTCTAAAGAAAACATCTCGAGTACTTTCATATTCATTCTCCTTTACCAGGCGGTTACACCGCCGTCTACACTTAGAACTTGTCCGGTAATAAACGCGGCTTCGTCGGACGCGAGGAACACCACCGCTCCGGCTAGTTCATCTCTATTGCCCAGTCTACCAAGCATGCACTTCCTTTCGAGCTTGTTCACAAACTCAGGGTTGCCGCTATGGTTGGCGGAATGAGGGAATGCTCCGGGAGCGACCGCGTTTACCCGAATGTTATTTGGCCCGTAATGTGCCGCCAGATACTTGGTGACCTGTATAAGCGCTGCTTTTCCCGCGCCGTACTCAATAGGATTGGGTTCTAGGTCTCCCGGGTAATCCGACGGATTTGGTGCAACTATCCCATACATCGATGAAAAATTAATAATGGCTCCGCCGTTTTTCATTTCAGACGCGCAGCGGCGGGCTAATAAAAATGTTGAGGTAATATTCAGATTATTCGCTCG
>JABGPX010000363.1 GCA_018644745.1 Spirochaetales bacterium | reverse complement strand
CGTGTTTAAGCTGATTGGCCCAAATAATATGATGATGTGGGCATACGACGATCCTGATCTGCTGCATGGCATAATGCGTTATCTCTGTGATGATAGAATCCGGTTTTTCACCTGGATGAAAGATGAAGGCCTGTTAGATTTTAACGCGGATAATCAATGTTCATGCCCTTCCAGTTATGGATATGTAACGGACCTTCCTGCGGTAGGTACGGACAAGGAGCCGGTTTTGAAGGATTGCTGGGTTTGGGCGGAGTCTCAGGAAACATCGACCGTATCGCCGGATATGTTTAACGAGTTCTCCCTGCCGTACCTTGCGGAAGTGTCAAGCATGTTTGGTTTAGCTTACTACGGCTGCTGCGAACCTCTCGACGATCGGATTGAATATATTAAAAAGAAAATGCCCAATTTGCGGGTAGTCTCAATATCCGGATGGAACGATTTTCAGAAAATTGGTGAAGCCCTGGGTAAAGAATACGTCCATTCAAAAAAACCGAATCCCGCTTTTATGAGCGGAATTACCCCGGATTGGGATAATATGAAAAAGGATCTTCATGACAGTTGGTCCGCCTGCCCGGGCGGGAATATGGAGATAATAGTGAGGGATGTATACGATATCAATGATGACATGAACAGAATTGCAGAGTGGGTTAAAATGGCCAGGAAGGTTCTGGGGGCGTAATATCCACGTTTACTATGTTTGGAGGAGCTTTGAATGAATGCAAGAGAACGGGTAATGAGAGCTTGGAAATTGAAAGAAGGCACTCCCGACAGGGTTCCTGTTCAATTTGATTTGTGTGAATCACTTCTAGAACATTTCTCGCGGGAACTTGACATACCGAGTTCTATTACAAAGAATCTTTATGAGGATGTCACCTGGCGGATCAGCGGTAATGAGGTGCGCCTGGCATTGGGAGCAGATGTAGTGGTTACCGGGGCTGCAGAAGCGGCGTCTTTTAAGCCGGAAATAAGCGAAAACGGCACCTGGCTCAATGAGTACGGAATGCGTATGCGCCAGGGATCCATCTATGTTGAAGTATCGGAGTATCCGCTAAAAGAGGTGAAAACCATACAGGATGTCAAGGATATGCTGGTTCTTCCTGATCTTTCACTCCCGGGTAGGTTTGATGACGCAGCGGCTCTCGTGAAAAAATATAAGGACGAATATTTTGTTATTGGTGATATTGAAGTAACGATATTAACACTCATTCAGCAGACGGTGGGAATGGAAAAGCTCATGATGGACATGGCCATGGGCGAAGAATACCTGCCGTACCTTATAGACGTTGTTACGGATTTCCACATAGAACATGGTTTGCGGATGATGGATCAGGATGTGGATGCCCTTTGGGTAGGAGATGACTTCGGAGCCCAGGCGGGGCTGCTGTTCTCCCGAGACATGTTTTGCGACATCTGGAAGCCATCCTATGTTCGCATGTGTAACACCTTCAAGGAGAAGAATCCGGATATTACTCTCATTCTGCATTGCGACGGCGCGGTCAGTGAGCTTATGGATGATTTTATTGAAATCGGATTCCATGTATTCAACCCGGTTCAGCCGGGAGTTCCGGGTCACGCCCCGCATGAAATGAAAGACGGGTGGGGTGACAGAATCGGGTTCTGGGGTGCGGTTGATCAACAGGATCTTATTCCGAATGGAAGTGATGAGGAACTTGAAAAAGACATCATTGAAAAGATATCAATCCTTGGTAAGGGCGGCGGGTATATGGTTGCTCCGGCTCACATCCTTCAGCCTGACGTTACTCCAGAGAGAGCAAAAATGTTCATCGATCTCTGCTATAAACATGGGTCGATCTATTAGATAGGCACTCAAAATGGCAGTTGGATCAAAGAACCCCGGAAGTATAGTTTATTTTCCCCACGGCGGTGGCCCGCTGCCATTGCTTGGGGATCCAGGCCACAAAGAAATGGTTGCTTTTTTAAGAGGGCTTCCTGAACAAATACAAAAACCAGATAATATTATTGTAATCAGCGCTCATTGGGAGGAGTCAGAAACAACAATCATAGGGCATGAATCTCCCGCGTTGTTCTATGATTATTACGGTTTTCCTGAAGAAGCATATGAATTGAAATATCCAGCGCCAGGTAATCCAGGATTGGCCGGAAGAATTCAGAATTTATTGGAAGAAAAGGATATATCCGCGTCTGTTGTTAACGATCGAGGCTTCGATCACGGGGTATTTATCCCGCTGAAACTTATGTATCCGGACGCAGATATTCCAGTAGTGCAGTTATCTTTAATTCGCGGACTAAATCCCGATGAGCACCTATCCCTCGGAAGAGCTCTACATAATCTCATTGAAGGAAACGTGCTCATCATTGGATCCGGATTGTCATTCCATAACATGAGCGCATTTTCGTGGGAATCTGCTCATGAAGCAGATTCAGCGAATGATGAGTTCCAAGACTGGCTGATTTTAGTCTGCACCGGCGAACACAGCCAGGCGGAGCGCGAAAAGATGCTTTCGGAATGGGATAAAGCGCCCTATGCCCGTTATTGTCACCCGCGAGAAGAGCACCTTATTCCCTTGCATGTATGCTGTGGTATGTCCGGAGAAAAGGCCGATGTCATATTTGACGACTATATCCTGGGTAAGAGAACTGTTGCCTTTCGATGGTGAGACGAAACCGGACATAGTTGGCGAGCAAGAGCTCATTAAGGATATTACTAGTGGAGCTTGCATTCAGGCATGATTTTGAAGCGGTCCGTGAGCGATGGAAGATATTCTGGAACGGGGAGAACCCCGCGCCCTTGCTGCATGCTATTAGGCCAAAGAGCGGTAGTTCAACAATAGCAATGCCCAATTCCTATGATTGTGCGTTTGGTGAATTGGAGCCAATTATAAATCAGGTTTTGGGTTGGGCGTCCAGCCATGAGTTTCTGGGCGATACAATCCCTTCGTTCATGATAACCTTTGCTCCGGATCATTTCGCGGCATTACTGGGCGCCGAAATAATTCGGCGGGAGGAAGAAGACACAAACTGGGTCGAGCCATGTTTGACGAGTCTCAAGGATGCTGAAATAGCATTCCAGCGCGAAGGCCGCTGGTGGAAACGGACGATGGAATGCATCGAGAAGTTCCGAGCTCGATGCGACGGCAAACTGATAATCTGTGGAACTCATCTGCAAGGGAGCCTCGATTGCCTTGCGGCAATGTATGGAACGCAGAGTCTTCTTACCGATATGGCAATGGAGCCGGATGCTGTTTTACGGGCCCTTGCACAGATCGACGAGGCGCTCGCTGAAGTACGAATCGCCTTGGCTGGAGCTCTTGATGTCTCGACCTGGGGCAGTTTAAACCGATTTGGGATGTACAGCTCAGGAGTTATCGATGTGCCCCAGTGTGATCTCTCATGTATGATCAGCGCGGAAATGTTCCGCACCTTCGAGAGCCTGTCACTCGACAAGGAGATTGCCGGGACTAGCGCAAGCATTTATCATCTCGACGGTCCGGACGCATTGCAGCATTTGGAGAATATCTGCGCCATCGACAGGCTTGATATGATCCAATGGATGCCCGGCGAAGGATATTATGAAAACGACTGGAGTGAATTAAACTCCAGAATAGACTCACTCGGAAAAGGGCAGATTTTCCAACCTTATTACAAACAATCCGCCGCTGACATAGAACAAATATGGGAGACCTATGGTTCTCTCAAGCTCTTCTTCCAGGTCAGCCCTGAGGTACTTGCGGAGCTGCCCTGGTAATAAATATTCCTCACATCTCTCTTACTTCGTAGACCCGGATACTCGCGATAAAAGGATTTGATTTGGCGATCTTCTCTGCCTCATCGAGATTTTCAGCTTCAATAATTGAGCAGCTGGTAATGGATTCCATGTCCCAAGGTAGTTCTTTGGTCCCGGAGGCCGAAATCTCCCTTCCTGCGCTAAAACCGATGTTCTCAACGGTCTTGTCGGCGATTGATTCGAACCAGACACCCCATGCCTTCATGATTTCCTCAGTTGGTGTCTCGAAACCGTAATGTAATAAAACAAACTTTTTCATTTTCCTCTCCCCGTAATTAAACATTATCGAATTACTAAGATATAGAGATCCTAACTCTACGTCAAATTTGCTGTCCGCGACTGATGCGCGGAAACGCGTCCGCTGTGTTGACCAAGGGCTCCCGATCTCTCACAATTACGCAAGGTTCTCTATGGTACAAATAACTGCGGGTTACTGCGATTCTCGATGGTTTGGTATTGCGTGGTCAGGTGAGGATCTTGTGGCCACTGCTTGTGAATCGACAAGAGAGAAGGCGATTAAAAGTGTTACTCGATGCGTCCCTCGCGATATAACCGCTCAAGTAGTTTTTACACCAACCGAATATGCCGCCGATATGATAAAACTTCTTGGTGAACTCGAGCGCGGGAAGGAGGAGCGTAAAAGCTATTCCCTTTCGCCCTTTCTCTCGGGGCCGCAGCGCCGAATACTCACTGCGGCGGCGGCAATTCCGATTGGATACGTTTCTACTTATGGCAACATTGCCGATGCGGCAGGCTCTGAGGCACGGGCGGTAGGCAGGGCGATGGCTACGAATCCTTTGTATCCTATTGTGCCTTGCCATCGTGTTGTCGGAGCTGATATGTCTCTCGTCGGTTATGGCGG
>JABGPX010000225.1 GCA_018644745.1 Spirochaetales bacterium | reverse complement strand
GTCAGACTGCTTTCGATCCTTGGATCTATGATAGCCCAGGCGGTGAAGCTAAGGCAGCAGGTTCAGGAAGAAAAGCAAAGGCTGGTTGAAGAAAACACCCGATTGCAGGCTAAATTGCAAGACCGTTTCAAGCCATCAAATATAATCGGCAATTCGCGGGCAATGCAGGGCGTCTTTGATCTGATTGCTCAAGTTTCAAAAAGCGAAGCAACCGTTCTTATCCGTGGAGAAAGCGGAACAGGTAAAGAACTCGTTGCTCATGCCCTTCATTACAACAGTCATAGAGCTGAAAAGCCGTTTATCAAAGTGAATTGTGCGGCTCTCCCGGAGACTGTCATCGAGAGCGAGCTCTTTGGACACGAAAAAGGGGCATTTACCGGCGCGATATCAACCCGCCACGGGCGCTTTGAGCTGGCAAACAGCGGCACCATTTTTCTTGATGAAATTGGAGACCTTTCCGCCACAACACAGGTCAAGCTGCTCCGGGTTCTTCAGGAAAAGGAGTTCGAAAGAGTCGGCGGAAACGACACGATAAGATCCAATGTAAGGGTTATCGCGGCGACAAACAGAGTTCTCGAGGACCTATTGGAAACTTCAGAATTTCGCGAGGATCTATATTACCGACTCAACGTATTCCCTATCCACATACCGCCGCTGCGGGATCGCAAGAGCGATATCACGCTGCTCGCGGATTTTTTTACCGAAAAATACAGCGGTAAGAATTTGAAATCTATAAAGCGGATTACCACTTCCGCAATAGAGCTTCTCACCATTTACCATTGGCCGGGAAACGTCCGAGAACTCGAAAATTGTATTGAACGGGCGGTTCTTCTCAGCAGCGACGAAGTCATTCACGGTCACCACCTTCCGCCAACGCTGCAGTCCGCCGAATCGACGGGAACCGAGCTGCACAGCACCCTGGCGGAGGCACTCGATAATCTGGAGAGAGAGCTCGTCCTCGACGTCCTGAAAAGCACCAAGGGGAACATGGCAAAAGCAGCGAGACAGCTTGGCATTACAGAACGGATAATGGGCTTGCGAGTTCAGAAACACGGTCTTGATGCAAGGCATTTCAAAGGTCGGCACTAGCGAATGGAGAAACCGACCGTCGACATATTACGGAAGGAAAATCAGGCATTATCTGAAGAGTATTGCCGCGATTTCCTCAACCGTCTGCCCTGGCGTTATTTCACCGAGCGGAGGCTTGAGGAGATTCACAGAGATGCGGCTTATCTCGCGGAGGTAGACAACGGGGTACCATTCAAATTTCATTATCTGGTTCTACCCGATCAGCATATTCGATGTACTATATACGCCGGGGATTTCCCGGGCATATTCTCGCTCATCTCCGGATTACTCGCGGCTTCGGGATTCAACATCGAAAGCGGTTCGGTCTGCACCTATGCACGAGAATCAGCGGAGAAAGTCTCATCTGTCCGTAGAGGTCACAAACAGCGGCGTCTCGTGTATCAATTCCAGAAGCCCCGGCTCATCATCGACCGTTTTACAGGCAAAATCGCCCAAGGCAGAGATGTCAAATCATGGGAACAAGATCTGTCAGAAAAAATCCAAAAACTGGTGCCCCATCTTCCCGACTCCACAGATTCCTCAATATCCGAGGCAAGGCAGTATGTGTACGAAGAGGTGTCACGAACCCTTTCTAAATCGAGCCTGGAATCCTCCAAAGTACTATACCCCATGGAGATCGATGTCGCCCCTGGTGATTCCGGCGGAACCCGCCTTCGCCTGCTGTCGGAGGATACGCCTTTTTTCCTATTCTCTGTAAGCAACGCTCTCGCGCTCTACGGCCTGACTATCGAATCGGTAAGTATACGGACCCGCGGTAATAAGATTGAAGATGATATCGAGATTACCGATCAAAACGGAAGGGGCATTACCGACCCGGAGCAAATCAACCAAGTTAAGATGTCGGTACTCTTCACAAAGCAGTTCACTTACTTCCTCGGCACAGCACCGGACCCGTACGCAGCGTTGGTTAGATTTGAGTCAATTTCCAGAGAACTCGCATTGCTTCCCGCGGACGGCTCATGGAAGCCTCTGCTATCAGATCCGGATTTCCTTCGGGATCTGGCCAAAGTCCTGGGAGCGAGTGATTTTCTCTGGGAAGATTTTATAAGACTACAGTATGAGAATATTCTCCCCCTCCTCAATCCGAACACCCGGTCGGAAAGGTTGAGTCTCGACGCTGACGATGCCGAACGGTTATTGTCTGGAATACTCTCGAAGGCCAAGACTCCGAATGAGAAAAAAAAGGCTCTGAACGATTTTAAAAATAGAGAGATCTATCTCATCGATCTCGATCACATCGTGCAGCCGGACGCAGATTTTCTCTTCCTGAGCAAGAAACTCTCAAAGCTTGCCGAGGTGATTGTAAACGCAGCGATTGCTATTACTGAGCAGACGATGGCAGAGCGTTTTGGAAAACCATGCACTTTCGCGGGGCTCGACGCGCGTTACGCGGTTATGGGGCTGGGAAAACTCGGCGGGGCGGCCCTTGGTTATGCATCGGACATCGAACTGCTTTTTATATATGGCGATAGCGGTTCGACCAACGGGAAGGAGAGCATAGGTAATTCGGAATACTATGAGCGGCTTTTCAAAAGCGCGGTAAATCTCATCGATGCAAAGCAGGAAGGAATTTTTCGTATTGATCTGCGGCTCCGACCTTACGGCACCGCCGGACCGACCGCGTGCAGCCTCGAAAGTTTCTGCCAATACTACGGGCCTGACGGCCAATCCCACAGTTATGAGCTCCTGGCTCTCATTCGGATGAGAGCAATCGGCGGCGACAAGCTGCTGGGGGAACGGATAGAACGCCTGCGGGATGAAATGGTGTATAGAAGCGGGAGTATCAATCTTAAGGACCTCCGGAATCTGAGAGAAAAGCAGCTGGCGCAGAAAACCGCTGTGCGGAGATTGAACGCAAAGTTCAGCCCCGGAGGGCTGGTGGACCTGGAATATTCTGTGCAGATAATCCAATGCCGATACGGCAAAGATAACCCGGGGCTTCGGACACCGAGAATACACGGAGCCCTTGAAGAGCTCGTAAGAACCGGCTACATGAGCGGCGATGAGGCGGAGGAATTGGTCGAGTCGTATCAGTTCCTGAGAAAACTGATAAACGGGCTTCGCATGCTCAGAGGCTCCGCCCGGGATCTCTTTCTTCCCGAACTGGGCTCAGACGAATACGCTCATCTAGCGCGCCGAACCGGCTATGCAGATACCGACGCGCTTCGAGCGGCCCAGCAGCTGCACCTGGAGTTCGAGACCCGCACCGCAGTTGTACGTACATTCATCGAATCGCATATAGGACGCGATTCCATTCCAGGCCCGCCTGTCGGAAATGCGGCGGACCTCGTGCTCTCAGAAAACTTGCCGCCGGAATTGATCCACAAGATCCTCGAGGAAGGCGGAATCCGCAATTACGACCGCGCGCTGGTAAATATTACATCGCTGAGGACGGGCACTCGATCTTTATTCGCCGGGCTGGCGGTTCTCGCTTGGGACATTCTCCGGAGAACCCCGGATCCGGATATGGCTCTCAACAATTGGGAGAGGTTCGCCGGCACGCTGTCCTCGAAGCATGATCACTTCACCCAATTGCTCGCAGAGCCACTTCAGCTGGAAATCCTTTTGAGTATTTTCGCCGGCAGCCAGTTTCTCGCGGACACGATAATAAGAAATCCGGATTTTATTGCATGGATAGCACAGCCGGGAATGATTCATACTTTGAGAAAAAGATCTCATATACTCGAAGATCTTCGTCGGCGATCGGCTCATTCTCAGAATACTGATGTATGGCGGAAAGAACTCAGGGTACTCAGGAAGAGGGAGATCCTCCGCATCGGTACACGAGATATTTGTCTTGGTGCTTCTTTCTCCGATGTCGTGGCGGAAATATCCGGTTTGGCTGACGCAATTATCCAATCCTCACTAGAACGAATATGGGAGAAGTCAGCTCGCAGCAGCTCATCCGATTCGGACTCCTTCCCGACTCTTGAGGACTCTCGGTTCGCCGTCTTCGCTTTCGGCAAACTTGGAGGGAGGGAGCTCAATTACAGCTCCGATATAGATTTACTCGCGGTATTCGACGCGGAGAGATATAAGGGAAGTGAGGGAAACCCGGAAACCTTGCTTACGGGAGTAATGGAACAGCTCCGGGCGGACATTGCGGATCATACCGTTGACGGACTTGCGTACCGGGTAGATTTCCGGCTGAGGCCATACGGCCGTTCGAGCTTGTTAGCCCACTCCCTCAAGTCAATAACCGCTTATTACCAAACTTCAGCCGCCCTCTGGGAAAAGCAGGCATTAATCAAACTCAGGCCGGTAGCCGGAGACTTGGAGTTCGGGGAACAGGTGCTTAAAGCTCTATCAGGATTTCTTATCGAGAATCGAGATTCACTAGAAGTATCGAATACTGTCCGCCGGCTCAGAACCGCCGCCGCATCCCGCGGATCGAGCATCCAAAGCGGTCCGGACATCAAGTCTGGGGAAGGCGGCATTCGGGATATCGAGTTTTTGGTTCAAGGGCTTCAGATGATTCATGCGGGAGATATGCCTTCGGTTCTGGATGCGAATACTTTGATAGGGCTCACAAATCTGACTGATG
>JABGPX010000554.1 GCA_018644745.1 Spirochaetales bacterium | reverse complement strand
TGCACATGATATGGAAGATTTTATTACGCCGAACTCTGACGCGGAAACTCACATTAAAATTGCCATTAGGTGCCGTAATGGTACTCTTATCGACTTGGAACGAGGCGAGTATATGATTTCGGCGGCTGAGAACTCATGGGAAATAATCGGCGAAACGGCCTCACTTACCCTGCGTATGACAACCGGCGAAAAGCAGACAGTAGTTATCCATGAACACGATCCTGCCGAGGGTGTTCAGGAAAGAATTATCTGGCAGGGCGATGAAGATGGTTCGACGGTACATGCCGGGCCGGTATCTGACTTCTGCGCTGCAATTCGAGAGAAAAGAGAGCCGAAAACAACTCTCGAAAAGTCCATGATACTACAGAGGATAACCGACGCGGCATATGCGTCAGCCTCAAGCGGAACATCCGAAAAATATTAACAACTAGAAGAAACAGGAGCCTGTTATGAAATATAGTTTTATGAGTTTTTCCGTGCCCGGAGCGACACTCTCGGAGCTGTTTGATCTTGCCCGTGAGTATGGCTACGAGGGGATCGAGCCTCGTATCGATGCGGAGCACGGCCACGGTATCGAGACCTCCATGTCCGCAGACGAGAGGCAGGAAGTGAAAAGGATGGCAGCCGCACGAGGAGTGGAAATCGGGTGTCTTGCCACATCGCTGCAGTTCGCGCTGCCGGAGAAAGCCGATGAAACTATTGCTTATTCTAGGGAAGTAATCAATCTGGCCGGTGACCTTGGCTGCCCAATGCTCCGGGTTTTCGGCGGAGATTACGGTGAGTCTGTCAGCCGCGAGCAGGCGACCGAGTTATGCATCACCGGGCTTTCGGCGGTGGCTGACTACGCCCACGAACAGAATGTAGTTCTCGCGTTCGAGACTCACGACGCGTGGACCGACCCGGATTTAGTGGTTTCCCTGATTGAAAAAGTGAACAGCCCGGCTGTCCGTGTAAATTGGGATTTCATGCATCCTCTGAGGCAATCCGGAGTCTCCATAGAGAAGTCATTTGAAATACTTCAAGATTTGATCGCCCATGTTCATGTACACGACGGCAACCTTGACCTGGACAATCTGCAGGTACTTCCGATGGGCACAGGCGAGATTGATCACAAAATCGCGATCAGACTGCTCAGAGAGTCGGGGTACACCGGTTATATAAGCGGCGAATGGATACTGTCAATAATGCCGGATGACTTCCAAACAAAGGATCATCTCGGATCAGAATTGAAAGAATTACGGAAATATGAAGCGCTAGCATAATAAAATGAAAAACATACCTATCAATGAGGCGGAAACCATCCTGGAGCCGTTCTGGGATGGCGGGTCGAGCGAGCATCCAACTGACAAGATGAGCCTGCTGGACGCGTATTCTATTTCAAAAACAGACGGGGTTGTCGCCTCAATAGAACAGGTTTGGTGTGCTCTTCAGGTACGGTTTGACTCCGGAGAGCCGGGATCGTTAATATCCATGTCCCGCAACTGCAAAATTGATATCACCGGGTACGATATATTCAGAATATTCGCTTCCATACCATCTTGTGTTGAGCTCACGGTTCGAGCAACAATCGACGGCTTGGATATACCGGTCATTGAGAAACAGGCGGGTGTAGATACGAACGATGAGTTTGATGGGAACTTGAGAGGCTCGAAGCTGACTTCTCTCAGCGTAGAGTACCGGCTGTGCGAAAGCCGGGCTGTCAACTTCCAAGTTCTGTGGTTCGGTTTGGCCAATCGCGGCCTTCAGCAGAAAATGGAGAGCCGGAAGAGCCCATACTCCCCGGATTGGGAAGGATATCTGAAATATCCAGACAAAAAGGAAATCGAAAAGGATAATTTCACCCCTCATATCGGTATATTGATGGATTCTGAAGAAACAGAGCTCCTCCGTACCGCCTTGCGCACAGGATCTCTCGCCGAATCATACCAAAAGCTTCTCGGGGAGGTACAAGAGTATCTAAACTGGGAACCGGAACGGGACATAGGTAAATATATACCGAAACCAGACAGACGCTGGGTGAGAAACAGAGATGTGAGCAAGACCGCGACAGCTGGCATCATGGAAGTTCTCGCCTTTACCGGGTTGATCGAACAAAATTACGAAATGACCCGGATGGCATGCAGAATGGCACTATCCGTCAGCCACTGCGAGTACTGGTCAGAATCAATTGTAGGATCTATGCCGGGAACCACCTGGCATCATCGATCGTTTACCGAGGAAGTATACAGCAGGGCCTGCGGCCTGGTCCTCGATTGGGCAGGATTCGCTCTTACCGATCACGCGAAGCAGCTCATTCGTGACGCCATTATTATGAAAGGCCTGCCCAGAATCGAGAGCGACTTCAAGAGAATGGAATACATCCGGTACATGAATCAGGGCATCGTATTCTCATCAGGACGGATATTCGGAACCCTGGCATTGCTCGACGCTCACCCCCGCTACAGCAGCGTGATAGACGAGGCGGAAAGAGACCTGCATGAGATGATAGATAACTATGTCCATTCCGATGGCGGAACCCTCGAGGGAATGGGCTACTGGAGTTACACCTTTTCATCTGTTATGCCGGCTATTTTCGCCCTCGCCCGCTATCGCGGCAAATCGATGGTCGAATATGCGACCGACTCGCTCCGCGCCACCGGGAATTATGGGCTCGGGATGCTGTCGACCCTTGGTGACGGCGATACATACCTGCCTGTCAACGACGCCCATGCCGGCATGCGCTATCCCCTCGGACTGCTCGCCGCCTACGCGGTGCTTAGCGGAGAACCGGAGTGGCAGAAGTTATATGAGCTTGCCTTGGAAGGCAGCAGCGAGGCTCCGGATATTTATCACCTGATAATGTCGCCGAGGGACGGAGCCTCGTCGCCGTGGGACGGAGCCTCGTCGCCGTGGGACGGAGCTTCGTCGCCCAGGGATTACGCGTCGTCGCTTGATGCCGATCTGAAGAGAGGCAGATATACGTTTTTCCAGGAAACCGGTCAGCTGAGCTCGGTACGAAAACTCAGGGATGGGGATTCGGTTCTGCTGCATATCTGCTCCGGCCCCACAGATGGCGGCCATTATCACGAAGATAAGGGCAGCATAATAATCGAGGCCGGCGGAGAACCCCTCGCATTTGATCGGGGGATCACTGATTATCATCATCCTGAGACAAGCCTTATGGGAATGGCGTCGCGGCACAATCTGGTATATCCGGTTTCACCGGACGGCCGAATAATTCGACAGCCTCGAGATTCTGCAGGCGGCAAGCTCACCTCCTCGGTGCGAACCGATGATATCCTTCTCGCCTGCTCGGATAATCGAGATGCCTGGGAAACCGGCGTATTCTCGGAGAACTACCGCAGATTATTTTCCCCTCTGCCGAACCTGATCCTTATCGATGATGAGCTTACCATGCCGCATCCCGCCGGTGTGCATTTCCGAATAAACACCTCGCTTCCAGTATCAGCCAGGGAAAGCGAAGCTGAGGTTCAAGGCCAGCGGTACCACTTAAGAGTGGTTCCAATGAACTGGATTCCCGCGACAACGCACACCGGAACCGATGGTGTGGATTCCCATTTAGAACTTACAAATATTATTGAGTTCCGCGCCGATCCGGCGGATACTCATCGCTTCATCACATTGCTGGAAATTTATCCAGCAGATTCAGAAAGTGTTTGGGCAAGCGCGGTCGATGGACCGCTCACACTCAATGGCCCGGAAGGTGTCATTGCCGTGGATGCGGATGAACCTGGATCTCTGGGTGTCTCATTCAGAAAGAAAAGCGGAGAATTTAAAAAATTCGTGTGCGATGCAGGTACATGGTCTTCTGAGGGATCTACTTCAGAAGATTAGTCAGCATCTCGTAACTCTCCGGACCGGGTCGAGAAGAGCCGTTCTCGAGTTCTCGCACGACCCGGATAATGGCTTCGTTCACCGGTGCCTGGATGTCGTATTTCTTTCCAAGCTCCACGACCACACCATTTACCAGATCAATTTCTGTCGGTCTTCCCATACTAATCGAAGCGGCCATGGAAGACTCGGTACGGCGATGCTTGAGACCGATGGCACGAATGAGAAGATGCCGAATCCATTGCGGAGGGAAGCCGTCTCCAACGAGCAAGTTTACATTCAAACCGCCTTCAGAATGGGCAAACTCCACACCCGAGGCCCTGCCGACCGTGACGACTTCGCTGCCTACACGGAGTATCAAATCTCTGATGTTGCGTCTCTTCAGCATCTCGCCGAATCGCAGACCGGTTATTGCACCTAATGAGGTAAGAGAAGCGGTAATCGTGAGTTTGGCCCAGAGGACATCCCGCATATCCGGAGAGACCTGAACTGGAAAGGCCGCCTTGAGAGCCTGCCTGCACTTCGCGGCCTGACGATTGTCCCGGCCCTCTAAGCCGCCGACAACAAAGGGCCCCTTTGCTGTAACCGCATACCGACCCGGCTCGGGCATGCTTGAGCCCCACATGACGCAGCCTGCGACAATTTTATCCTCGCCATACTTTGCGATGAGATCCAGGGCCGCCAGGCCATTCTGAACGGTCATAAAGCACCCGTCTACCGCCAGGGCCGGGAGAAAGGCCTCCACCGCCCAGTTCAAAGTAGTACTCTTTGTGGTGAGAATAATCAGATCAAGCGGCTCGGAGAGTCCC
>JABGPX010000167.1 GCA_018644745.1 Spirochaetales bacterium | reverse complement strand
GTACTTTAAAGCGATATCGATAACCTTCTCATCACTTTGAAGAATCTCGAGTGCGGCCAAACTCAATCTTCTTCGACGGATGTATTCTGATATCGATAGGCCTGTGAGATACGAGAATATCCGACCAAATTGATGCATAGAGGAGCCAGCTACCTGAGCAACTTTGTGCAACTCGACATCATCCAGTAAGTGAGTTTCGATGTACTCAATCGCCACGTTCACGTCTGAAACCATCCAATACCTCTTTCGTCTCGTAACATAAAGCATCTCGACATTATTCGCCCTGCAGTATATGTACAATGATGCAGGGTCATCCAGCCCTTGGCGGAGAAAGCGATTCTTCGATTTGAGTATTGGATAGAATTGGTATCGACGGGGAATCAGCGAATGAGAATAGTACGCATCCTAGATGAGCCGTTAGTGATCTGCTTGTTTTACATAGTGGGCCAAAAGGCCGTATTCATTATTGCTTTGGAGCCATTCCAACCCGGTAATCTTTTGGGTGTTGCGGAGCATTCTCAACGGCTATTTGAACGAAAAGTAAAAGCTATCTTCAATTGATTTCCCGGAATCATTTTTTCGGCGGCACGAATACCCTATCTATGGTCTCTGTTGTTGTAATAATACCTGTCTTGCCGGCTGCGCCATTTTCTCGATTTCTATAGACTCCAACACCCTCCACCCTTTTAGGACCTTCAACTTTCGAGGTCTCCTCTTGAGTACATCCCAGAACCACCAGCATAGCCACTACAATGGATACAATATTTTTTTTCATTGCTCCCTCCCAAGAATAACAAAAGTATAGGAAATAGATCTGCCAGAATCCAATCCTGGCCTTTGGAAAGAGCGGATTCAGCTTCTCATTGTGGCGAAACTGTCTACTTTCGTCAGGCACAAAGATGTCGTAGATTTACCCAATGAGGAGAGGATACTAATGGCAAAGAAGCTAATCATCGTTTGCGGGTTTTCCTTCGCCGGAAAATCTACGCTTGCTGATGCAATATGCAGCAAACTGAAATATGTTCAAGTCGATGTTGACGTAACAAAGGTGGAGCTCTTTGGCCCGAGCATTGGGGACGAAGACATAAGTGGCGAGGAGTGGAACCGGATTTACAGAGAAACCGATCTAAAGATCGAGGAATGCCTGAAAAACAGCGTCGGCGTAATAGACGCGTCAAGAAACTTCCGAAAGCAGGAGCGAGATAACGCTCGGCACATTGCTCAACAGTTGGGGGCTGGGATGATTGTTGTCCATGTTGACACCCCTGAGTCCGTGGTCCGTCAAAGATGGGAAGAGAATCGAATCACTCGAACAAGGCGAGTCATTTCCGACAAGGAGTTTCAAGACACCATCTCTGCTATGGAGCCACCGATGGATGAAGAGAATCCGATTGTATTTCATCACGATGAAGATTCAAAGCAATGGATTGCTCAACTCGCCGAGTATCTTTGCCGGTAACGGCTCTTGAGCCAGCGCAGTACAATTCTCCGTACAATTGGCGGATCAATCCGAGGAATTACCTATGCCCTTATGAAGAGAAGCAAGACATTTGATGTAGAAAAGCTAAAAAAACTGAAGCTCCATGTCGAAGACCGGATAAGCAGCATCGAGGGCAAGACACGGCGATTCAGCAGTTGGCCGAGGAGAACGACTTTCTCAAAAAGCTGATAGATAAGCAAAGCTAACAGGCTTCCGATCCTCTGGAAGGCAATATTCACTTTCCAGAATGCGGGTTCTGTCGATTCCTTGGCTTTTTTTTGCATCCCTATCGTTTTTACTCTTTTTGAATGCAAACAGACAAAAGCTGGGGAAGCGCAGCCATCGGATTGTATTGCCAGTCACATAGTTGAATAGACTTCTCCTCGGACATGGGTAGGCAATAGCTAGCGTCCCAGAAGCGTCCATCTTCCGGGCATAGCTCTTCGATCTGCTTTATTCGGAATCCACAACATATCATCGTGTTTATCAGGTCTTGTATCCGCCAGTGATAGTGTGGCTCGATATCCGTGTATTGCTTGACGATCTCGGGTTGTTTACCCTCATCATATTTGAATGGGCGTGTATACGGATGAATATCGAACATAATATATAATCCTGACTTCTTTAAGACACGATGGATGCTTTTATACATTGACTCCAGATCGTTAATCCACACGTGAACGCCGTTTGACGTATATACGAAATCATATTCATTACTGCTTATCTCGCTCAAGGTCATAGTGTTTTCACAGATAAACTCAATATCCCAGCGTCGTTTCTGCGCCACTTGTGAAGCACCTTCTATTTGCCGCAGGGATATATCGGTGGACGTAACTTTTGCTCCCATTAGCGCAAAAGAAAATACCGCATGGTTATCGCCGCTTGAGGGCACCAAAACCTTCTTCCCAGCGAGATCGGGTATGTAATTTCTAATCAGCGAATAAGTCGTGTGATGAAATGAGCTTGCCGGATCGTTGACAATACCATTGATGATTTCATCAGTTCGATAAATCGGATACCAGCTATCCGACTTATCGTCCCACCATTTTGTGATTCGTTCCAGGTATGCTTCTTTCGTTTCATCCATGGTATCTGCCCTTAACTGTAGCCATGCTACTATCTTATGTCGTAAAGGCACAATCCACCCGCCGGCTTCTGGCTACCGAAGAGGATGGGTATTCACTTCCCATAGCATCGGGTTCGATAAACTCCCATAGGTGGCGGTAATATCTACTTCCTGCTTTGTGTGACAATAGCCAACATCGGTGCAGGTCTCGGGTTGACAGCTATGTGGGACTGGCCCCATGCTGGACTAATGAATGTAACGATCATGCTTCGCGAGGATAGGAATGAGTGGGACAAGTTAGTCTCCGTGCTGGACGCGCATCCAGGAGAGATACTTCACAATCCTGACTCATCGTGGCGGTGGACCAGCCGAGATATTTACGCCCATCTGGCCCGATGGATCAACTATTCCATGAACACCTTTGAGACAATACTTGGCCGACGACCGCCTTCTCCGCCGTTGGAAGGAACCGATGACGAGATTAACGCTCGATGGCAACAGAAAGACAGCGCGTTAACGCTCGCGGAAGCTCGAAGCCGCGCAAGCGCTGCGTTTGATCGGAGGGTACATCTCATTAAATCCGTCAGCGATGACGCATGGGACAAGGAGCTTGAGAAGGTCGCTCACTTTGACGGAGCGGATCATTATCGGCATCACCGGAGCTACATTGTGGTGGAGTGAGTGCCATTATTATATCGCTACGTTATCTTTCTGGCCATTGATAGCACGATCCACCCGCCCATATCCCACCTACCTCTTGATAGGGGGATAACTCACTTCCTTAATGGCCCATCTGTCGACTTTTGGTGATGATGATAATGAGGCAATTCGAGAAATTGACTTCACAACGACGGTGAGCTATGCTCTGTTGTATAACAAAGACTTGGATCATGACATGGATAAAAGAATCACTTTTTTACTGTTGTTTTTGATCGCCTTCAATTGTCTCTGCGGTGCCGGCCCACTTGCATTGTTTGCTGCCGAGAATCGAGACGATCTAGTAGATAAATTCATTTCAGATTTTTCAAACTCATGGGCTTTCGTGAGATCAACGCGCGTCGTCGTTCTCCCCTTTAAAGTGGCGAAGCAGGAGAGCTCCGTTTTGGGTTTTCTCATCGCCGACGAACTCGCTGCAGGTTTACAATCCAAGGCGCCATTTAAACAGGTTGAATACTATTTCCCATGGACTACGGAAACGACCGGCACACACGGGTTTGTACCAGAGAGCAAAGTCCTTACGGACTTTGATGCCTCTGGAGAGGAATATCTGGTTATATCGGGTGTCATCACTCCACTTTCCACGACCATCAGGGTTGAGTGTGAAGCTACAACGGATACATCAAGTCGGGTTATTTATACGACAACGCGTGATATGATCCGCACCCCAATTGTCGATTTTGATCTCGAACGGGAACTCGATTCCGAACCAGATGTTATCGATAGCCGGCCAATAAAGGGCGTGTCATACAATCGAGTTCCGAGAATAAGTAGAAGCCTATCTGGTCATTCTGTGGAAGCATTGGCAGGGCTTGTATTCGAATCATATGGGAATAGCGTGGAGATACCTGTTGGAGCAGTGTCTGCTGGTTATCTTTATCGACTGAAAACTGAGAAACCCATTTCCATCGGAGCCTGGATTGGTATTGGTACTGATATGAACTCAATAGCCCCCGTGGGCGGGTTGAAACTTGTCTGGGGTGAGAAAAGAGAAAGTGTTGCATACGCGGCCAATTTAGGAGTCATGCCAACAGTGGGTATCTATTATAAAAACTTCATTCTGAATGCCGCATATTGGCCGTACATGGGCGTGGGCGTTGAGTTAGGTTACTCCTTCGATTTGAAGTAGTGAGTTGCAAGATTTGGCATGAGAGCAATTGATATACAATGGAATCACCGCGGCGGCAGATAAACAATTTTTGCAATCATTGCGCTTTTCCGTGCCGCCAGGACGTGGGCGAAGGCTCGAGGCGCACATGCGATGAGATTATCAGCCTTCCCAGAAAGCTTTAAAGCGATACAGCTATATATGGAGAACGGTTTCACCGAGGTGATGAGAACAATGGAGTGTGAGCTGTGACCGAAGATGCGGAGGTTGA
>JABGPX010000231.1 GCA_018644745.1 Spirochaetales bacterium | reverse complement strand
CGAAGGGGGTCAAGATACCGAACACTGAGGGGTCAGTATTGCGGTTAGTGACAATAACAGCCCATCATGTCGCGGTAATTCATATTCTTGCCTAAAATGGTCTACCAGTCGCATTAATATGCTAGCTATCTGCCAATTCGATGATAGAACGTGCAGATGCGCTATGCGCTCTATTGCCAATAGACAATGGATTGATAGCGAACATTCTGGACCTCCCCCGAAACGGCTACGCGATGTTACAAGCAACTTATATTTGAATTGTAGATTTTGGGTGCAACCATCTGTTGCAGGATTCCTTGTAGAAGGGTGTCTATTTAAGAAATGCCTTTGTACACTGAAACGAGAATCATGGGTAGTTTCTCGGTATTTGATCGGTGGCTCTTCCAAAATTCCTCGGCACATACGGCAAGTAAAAGTGACACACCGTATACACTTGACTCATAGGCCATGTCTTTAACGGATAGCAAACACCGGTGTGATCCTTGGAGAGCAACCGATTTTTTGCTATCCTTGCTTGTTTGATAATTCCCTCTACAGCTGTTAATATTAGTAGTGTTATATTCATAAAAGGAGAAACTATGGCGAGTAAAGCGAAGAAAGCGGAAAATGTGGGAAATTTAATTACGGCGAGCTACAATGCGAATCTGCATATTCATGACACCTCACATATAACCGTAGACGCAAAAACAAAGGGTTTTTTGTTTTGGAAAAAAACAGAGATTCTCATACTCGGTCGTGTGGAGACTGATAGGGAAAAAGAGGAGATTGATAAAATCCTTGAAACCGAATCGGGGGGATTTACAATTGTTAACAAGCTACGAGTTCATAAGCGCTAAACCCGACCGGAGTGCTTGCTGCGCGAATCTCGATAGTGGCTGACTGACTTGGGCGAATACCACACCGAAGTGCGCCCTACTCTAGCTGCCAACGGTATTTTGCGAGCGAAGCTCAAACGGCGCTAATCCTGGCTCCGCTGCTCATAGCGGGAGATCCCGCTTGCAGATAGAAGTCGCCGATAGCGGCGTTCACAAACAGAGGATCTCCGGTAACACCGTTGGGCCCCTAATTTCATTTGCAGCAAGTGCGGCAACATCGACCAGGTTGTAATCGGTGAGAATCGATGTGCCAAGGAGGATACCGCCGTCCCAGCTGTCGGCAACCATGCGTTGGAGAACACAACATAGAATTCGTGGACAAGAACATCCAAAATGTAACGATTCGCTTTGACAAAGCCAAAACAAAAGAGCTTTGTAGAGCATTAGCGCTTCTGAGAAATATTGAGGAACGTGTACAACAGAAAATCCTCAATTCAGATGAGCGCAGGTTTCGGACATTGTCAGACATGTGCCACACCAGATTGTACCGCCCGCTAGATAAACGGGGATCGATTAATAACATTGGTGATAACAGAAGGGATGGTCTGGGAAAACAGTGATTGGCAGCTATTGAGCCTCTTGTACAATATTAAGGCGTGAATGCTCTTGCTCTTTCCGCTCTACTTCCACGATGGTTTCCCGAGCAATACGAATAAATTCGAGATCGCGGACGGTTTCTGACCGCAACGCAAGCTTTAGAAGCAAATCTATCGCGTCCGGTGGGTTTATACTTCCCCCATTTAGTAGCTGAATGATGTGGGCCGTTTCGGTAGATATTGTGGATATCGTATGTGCCATGGAAGGTCTCCTTTGGTGATTTATCATGGCTCACCATACAAATATATCGCGCTGTGGATAGTTTTCACGTTTTTTCTGGGGATAGAACATTAATCTCTCAAACACTAAAAAAACTCATTGAAAAAGCAGAGAGAATGGATAAAACTACTTTAAATGTAAAATACCAGCCCGTCCAAACACTTCTGCCGGATGGTTTCGCATTTAAAAAGAATAGTCTTGACGCGATGATTGATTCGATAAAAAAGCGGCTGAACAATGGAGATATAACTCCAGATCAAGCGATGGAAAAGATGCAGGCGGTGATTATGGCCTCAAAGACTATTGGTGATCTTGAACTCACCCACAATGCGTTCGACAGCCTTCAGGAGCCGGGAGTTAGAGATAGCTGAGGATAGAAAGCAAGAAAGGTGCTCCTATCGGGGAATGAGCGGTTGCAGTGTGAGATTATTGAAGGAATATACAGAGCATGGCTGAAAATCTAAGACGTTCACCAAGAATCCCGCTAGACGTACGTGTAAATTATGATTACAATGCTATTGCCCACTCGAAGGACATAAGTGAAGGTGGAATCTGCCTTATCACTGAAAAATCCGTAGAAGAACAGAAGATGCTCAATCTTGTCTTTCAACTCCCCTCGCGTCTTCGACCAATTGAATCTGTCGGCAAGGTAATGTGGTGCCGGAAAGCAATCGAGTATCTGTTTGAGATTGGCGTAAGCTTCTGGGATATCAAGGATGCGGAGTACATGGAGATAAAAAAGTATCTTGAAAGCTTTGAGGCCTGATCAAGAGGCTCAGGGATCAGATTACGCTCCTTTATAGAATTCCCGAAAAAGCGAAGCGCTTTACCGTTTTGGAGTACTGACCTTGTGAAATCTTTATGTTCATACACGACTCAATGCCATATTAGGAAAGTCCGTATAACGGCTAGAAATGCGGAACTGATCCGAGAACTGTATCGTTTTGGGATCGCCACACCTCTCGTTCGATAGCACAATCCACATGCCCTTATTCTGTCTACTTCTCTGGTTTTGTAGGCGGCGTAGCTAGTACATCAACTTAGCTGTTAGCTGACGCGATCCTACCATCCGCCTTCCTCCGCGTTAGATGAGACCGAAGTGCTTCTCAACCTGCCGTAAATTCTCCTCAAATCCAGTAGTCTGATCCGTAACGATATGGCGAATCCCAAGCTCACCCGAGACTGTATCATACATATGGGTAATCTGAATGTGTCCCTCGATCAGAGTATTTAACGCGGTTTCGGGATCGTCCCACTCCGAATACGAACGCTTTACGAAAGGATGGTTCGGCTCCTGAAGGCGAAGGAAATCGTCGGTTCCGGTCAGGCAGACGATCCTATCCATCGAACTCACCTCTACCGCCGCCATCGGGCTTATAACCATGCCTTCGACTACAACCGGATCAGTGCCCATTGCTAGGATGTCCTCAAGAAGCAGTTCAAAAATTTCGTAAATACCCTCGTACAATCGAGAGGGTTGTAGCCGCATCCATGATAGGAAGCCCTTCTTGAATACAGGCCAAACGGTGTGGGCGACAGGATGCCGATGCTCATCAGCGCGCTCGAACAGTTTGCTAGCGATTCTGTCGGTGTGCATGACCTGGAGGCCGTGATGTTCTGCCAGTTCGTCTGCTAGGCTGGATTTCCCCGAGCAAGATCCACCGGTGATCCAGTATACGTGTGGGAATTGCCCGTTTGCGCCGGCATATCGCTTATCCGTGAGGTCCTCCCGAATAGAGGTCATTGGGTCGTCGCGTCATTCTTCCATTGATCCTAAGGGAAAGGGAAACGGAATGCAAACATAACAATCCTTTCGCCCATATCCTGACTTGGAGCGAGCAGGTTTGAACTTCGCAAAATGGGGCGTCTGTCTACCTCTCGGCAGCCAAGATGTGTAAACATCTCATCAAATCTGTCTTGCTTTCCGGGAAAGAGTCTCTTGCACCTTTTCCTACTTACTCTAGTCTTGGGTATGTGTTGGGATTCTTTCCTGACAAGGACGACAACGTTATCATTACCGGGCTTGTCAGATTACAAGTTGTTTGATACAAAAAATATAGCGGTTTATCACAGACCGGAAGTCAACATGATCGGGACCGTTACCCACGCCTACGGTAACGTTCCTCCGAGGGAATGCAAATGAGTACCACCTGGCGTCCGCTATCCGATATTCGAAACGATTTTTCAGTGAAGTGGTATCGCACGAAACTCGAGCCGCAGGTGCTCCGGAGTCTTACGACAAAGAGTAATCTGAAAGGACTGGCTCAATCAGCAGGACATATTTTCCTTTATCTGGCCACGGGTACTCTGTCATTCTGGCTGTGGTACCAACAGATCTGGGTGGGATTTGCGGCCTTACTCTTGATCCACGGGGCGATAACGAAGTTCATGTGGGCCGCCACCCACGAACTCCTCCACGGCACCGTGTTCAGAACCAAGTGGTTGAACAAAGTCTTTCTCAACTTCTTTGGTCTTCTCAGCTGGATGAATCACGTTGACTATGCGACAAGTCATACCTTCCACCACCTTTACACGCTATATCCCGAAGCAGATCGCTAGAATCTCCTCCCCCTCAGCCCGGCACCGGGACTATTCGGGTGGATACAGCTGTGTATCGTGAATTTGTTCGGACGGGCTGGAAGGTCTTTCAGTTCCGGGGGGTTCCTGTCGACCGTTCTTACGTATCTCAGGATCGCGTTGAGACTTCCATCACGCTCGTCCGCGCCAAGTGTTGAGTGGCTTGACGCGCTCCACAAGGACCAGCCCCAAAATGCGCGTCGATCGGCCTGGTGGTGTAGTATTACAATTCTCTTTCACGCATCTATTATCGTGGTCGGTTTCATAACCGGGTTATGGGTCCTCCCCATTCTCATAACGCTGGCAGCATTTATCGGGAACATCGGGCTCTCCGCGGTTGGTCTCCCGCAGCATTGCGGATTGAAAGATAACAATTCCGATTTCCGCAAATG
>JABGPX010000169.1 GCA_018644745.1 Spirochaetales bacterium | reverse complement strand
CTGGCGACCTTGCTAGGAATAACCGACTCAGAGTCCGTAGGCGAACTTCGAGAAGATTTATTGCGGGATATAAAAAACTTTCCAGCGGGCATGTCAAAGGCATCTTATATTGAAGCGGGTCTCCACGAAATAATTAGTGAATCCGATGGGCTCGATCTGATAACTATGGGCAGGGGAGAGGGCTCGGGCTGCTATTGCTACCTGAACAGCCTGATCAGAAAATTCTCAGATGATCTCGCCCCGTCATACCGCTGGGTTGTTTTCGATAATGAAGCAGGGCTCGAGCATCTAAGCCGCAGGACTACTCAGAATGTGGATGCCCTTCTTGTTGCAGTAACAGAGAACCCGCTGTCCCTGCATTCGGCGAAAAGTATCAAGGACATTGTCGACCTCATGGGAAACAGAATCCGTAAGACTTACGCCGTTACCAACATGGTGAAACCGCGTAACATAGCGCGCATAAAAGAACAGCTCGACGAGATTGGCCTAGAGCTTCTCGTAGAGCTTCCGTACGACGAAAATCTTGATCAGATGGTCTTTGAAAACTCAAGCATCGTGAGCACAGATGGGCTTGCCGTTTGGGAACACATACTGACCATCGTAGAAACTGTGAGGAGGATGTAATGGAACTGCCTGATGTAAAAGAGAGATGGACCGACAAGATCAACACCGTAACAATTGGAGCGACGAAGGAAGAGGGCGGAACGCGAACTTCCACCATCACCGTCGGTGGTCAAACCACCCTTCCCTTTCTCGACTTTGAGGGAGATCTGCCTAACAAGCCGGTAATCGCGGGTTTTATTGCCGATGCACCGCCATCATGGCCGGATACGCTAAAAAGCGCTATAGGTGATGTCATCAATTCACCCGCCGAGTGGGCGCAGAAGTGCGTTGAGGACTTTGGTGTGGACTTGCTCAGCATGAAGTTGGTAGCTGCTGATCCAGCGGGGGCAAACGCTTCTCCTTCCGATTGCGCGAAAGCCGTCGAAGACGTACTGAAAGTCGTGGGAGTGCCCCTGATAATTTGGGGCTGCGGAGACGATGAAAAAGACTCCCAGGTATTACCTGAGTGCTCTCAAGCCGCGAAGGGCGAGAATTGCCTGATTGGATCTGCTAAGGAAAGCAATTACATGACGATCGTCGCGCTCTGTAAAGCAGACAAGCACAAAATAATTTCTGAGGCACCGGTAGATATCAATATAGGGAAGCAGGTGAACATACTGCTTCAGGACGCAGGCTATGATCTAAACGACGTAGTCATGTTCCAGACCACAGCGGCGTTGGGTTATGGTTTCGATTATGTATACACGATTTTCGAACGAGCGCGGATAGCCGGTCTCAAAGGCGACAAGCTCATGGCCACGCCGATGATCGCGGATATCGGAGGCGAAGTATGGAGGATCAAGGAAGCAACTGTGGATGAAGATATTCTTCCCGGCTGGGGAAAACTCAAAAAAAGAGGACCATCCTGGGAAGCAGCTTGCGCCGGAGGTTACCTCCAGGCAGGCGCCGATATCCTTATACTCGCTCATCCCGAAGCTATCGCTTCAACCCAGGCAACTATCGCACAGCTAGTGTAAAACAAGGAGATTAGAGATGGTTTTTATTGGAGAACGAATTAACGCCGGATTCAAAGACATAAAAGCGGCGATTGAAAACAAAGATGGCGATCCTATCAAGGAATGGGCAGTTAAGCAGACAACCGCGGGAGCCACCTATCTGGATGTAAACATGGGAACCGCATCGAACAAACCGGAAGATCTCTGCTGGATGATCGAGTGCGTGCAGTCCGCTGTGGAAACACCGATATCGATTGATAACAACAAGCCGACACTCATCAAAGAGGCCCTGCCGGTATGTACAAAACCGCCTCTAATCAATTCATTTACAGCGGATGAAGAACAGCTTGATGAGATGCTGCCGATTATTAAGAAGTACGACGCGTCTTTTATCGGGTTGGCAATGGACAAAGAAGGGAGCCCGACGGACGCAAATAAGCGCGTGGAAAACGCGGGCCTGATTGTCGGGAAACTCATGGAACATGAAATTGATCCGGACAAGCTCTTTCTCGATCCGATTATTATGCCCCTTAAGTTCAAACAGGAGCAGGCTACCGAAATAATGCAGGCAGCCTCTCAATTCCGACTGTTTACCGACCCGCCCTGCCACATTGTCGGCGGTTTGAGCAACGTAGCAAACGGCACGAAGCACAAGAAACTCATCAATCGGATTTTTGCCACCATGCTTGTTGCGAACGGTCTCGACGCTGTTATTTGTGATGTCATGGACACCGAGCTCATGGATTCGATCCTGACAGCCGAACTGGTCATGAACAAGACGATTTACGCCGACTCATATATCGAAGCCTTCCGCAGATAGAAAATAGGCGGTATCCTGCTTCCGGCGGGATACCGCGCACTTTTATGCTAAATTACGATACATCATATAGAAACGCCATTAAGCTCCTGCAAGAAACCGCAGATCTGGACAAAGTTTCCGATCGCCGAGGCGCTGAAAGAGTATCTCACAATGATAAAGACTGCCTGTCTTTTAAGTATTTTGGCGAAGCCGCGATGCTCTGTCTTCCAGATTGCAGTATTGAGCCTGATTCACTAGATCAGGGAGAACTGATTCTCATCCTTCATTATTTTGAAACAGAAGGGTCACCAGATACCACGGCTCCCGAAGTCACCTTTCAGAGCCTGCCAGGCGGAATGTTTTATTACCCGACTTTTAGAAAGCGGGGCCCGAATCGAGTTCTCAATGACTTTGGCGAGAATCCTGAGGATCTCATAAAAACGGGAGAAAAACTCAACTGGAAAGCGGGTACTCTTGGTGATGCGTCTTTGATAGTACCCGTTCTTCCTGAAATTTTTGTCACGGTGGTTTTACACGCAGGGGATGAGGAGTTCCCGTCTGAAGCACAGTTTCTATTCAAAAAAGATATACTTTCTCTTATTCCCCTCGAAGATGTTGCGGTAATAGGAACTATATTGGCCACGAAACTCACAATCGCCAAACACCAGTAATTGAGATTTTCCTGTTAAGCCGCCTATTTAATCCTGCCTGGAGTTTCCCACATATCAACTTGATTGCCAAAGGCATCTTTTAATGGCTGAGTAGCTTCACTCAGCGAATATAGAAATCCGTCGGGAAAAACCATATCTCCAATAGCCGCATTCTGGGTAACCTGTTCCGGCTTGCCCGCTCCGGCGAGTACCGATGTTATCTGAGGCTGATGTATTACCCAGCCGAATGCCGCATCGACCATATTAATACCGGCTTCCGAGCACAGCGATCGAATTTGCGAAAGCACCTTTGCCGTAAGCTCTTCCTGACCCGGCTCGTTGTGCCGAACCTCCTCGCGGTCCGATGAAAAGTGAAGTGAACGGGCCCTGCTTTTTGGAAACTCCTCGAGGCTGGAGTACTTACCGGAAAGCAGGCCGTGAACCAGGGAGCTGTATGTAAAAATACCGATTTCATTCTCGGTGCATTTTGGAACAAGATCGAATTCGATTCCGCGCCAAAGCAGGCTGTAATTCAGCTGATTTGTGCAAATATTTCCCGAAAGCAGAATTTTCTTCATATCTTCAACGCCGAAATTGCAGACAGAGAAATGAAGGATCTTACCGCTTTCGATTAGTTTGCTTACACCTTCAAATATCGTATCTCCATCCGCCATGTCCGGACGGGGCCAATGAAGCTGATAGATATCAACATAGTCGGTTCGCAGACGTTTTAAGCTGTTTTCACATGCCTGTATAAGCTCATCAGGCGAGTACGTCGGCCCGCTCGATTTCGTAGCAATTACAGCGTTTTCTCGTTTTCCCTTTAGGGCTTTTCCAAGAACTTCCTCGGATTTTCCTGCACCATATCCTTCGGCGGTGTCAAATAAGTTTATTCCAAGATCCAATGCCGCATGAGCGGTTTGTATATTGTCTTTTTCTTCCTGATCTCCCCACATCGCACCGCCTGCAAATTGCCAGCAGCCGAGAGCGACCGTAGAAACTTTGATGCCCGTATTAGGGATTGTTCTGTAGTTCATGTAATCTCCTTTTCCCAATGTAAGGCATCAGAAACGTACAATCAACCATTTGAAATATAGCCCTATTCGCCGGCTTCGAGACGCTTTAATTTTTCACGCATCTCCAAATCGCTAATCATCGATCCTAAATTAATCATTATCGTGTCTACCGCTCCATTCCAATGAGCCCAATCCGGTCCCATCATCGCCGCTCCCATCCGCCATCGCCTGCCCGAATGATGCCATATAAGGTAATGATATATCTCCGGCAATTCATCGATTGGATTTTCTTTGCTTATGAGTTCTTTCTCATAGGCGTCAGCAAGCAGATCATCTACATAATCCCACAGCATGTTGTAATCGCTTACTACTTTTTCATACTCGGCGAAATAGCCGTTCACCCAATTACTTGAATGGCATTGTGTACATACCGATATCATGGTGGCACGGCCTAACTCGGCCTGGGCTTGGTCGGAGATACGCTCAGTCACGATATCCACTTCCGACGCATTTTTCCATTGCGGGACGGATTTCTTAGGTTGAAGTTCCCAGTAAAGCCTCTCACCTACATCGTGGGTCGTTCCTACCTGTCCGCCGAAATCGCTCATGTGGCAGACCGCACAGGTAGGTGCCTCGATGTCATC
>JABGPX010000823.1 GCA_018644745.1 Spirochaetales bacterium | reverse complement strand
CCCGCCATGCGAAAGGGCTTTTGTATGAATCCATTAATTTTGTAATCGGCGTAATTTTCAACAAGGTTTTGTTCGTCAAATCCACTGGCAAGAACAATTGGGATATCAGGATCTATTTCGCGGATCGCGGCGCTTGCTTCCATGCCGTCCATTTCCGGCATGGTCAGATCCATGAGTACACAATGGATTTCTTCTCTGTGATCGATATAGACACGCAGGGCTTCCTTTCCGTTGAAAGCGGATAAGACCTTGTAGCCGGCTCTGCTAAGCATTTTTACGGCGATCGCGTGAACTGTTGATTCATCATCCACTACGAGGATTGTGGCCTCAGGACCTGGCAAATCCGGTTCCTCTCGGTCTGGCTCTTGAAGCTGCTGCTCTCCTTTGGCCGTTGGCAGAAGCATGGCGAAACTGGTGCCTTCCTGCTCTGCGGCGCTGACCAAGACAGCGCCGTCGTGGCGCTTGATTATGCCCAGAACCGTCGCGAGTCCCAGGCCTCTTCCGGCAAATTTAGTGGTAAAAAAGGGATCGAACATCTTTTCGAGTGTATCTTCGTCCATGCCTTGACCTGTGTCAGTAACAGACAATTGGGCGTATTCACCTGCGGCCGGGATCTGGGCAAGCCGGCTCAGTTGTAAATTTTCGTCACTGACTTGGCCGACCATCGTTGTAAGGCGTATCGTGCCTGGTATATCCCCAATAGCTTCAGCTGCGTTTGTAATCAGGTTGAGAACGACCTGGCGCATCTGACCCGCGTCTGCTTCTACGAGCACCGGTTCTTCCGAAAAAACGATTTCCAGGCGGATTTTCTTCGATATAGATACTGTCAACATTTGAGTCATATCTTTTACAAGATAGCTCAGGTCGATAAGTTCCTGCTTAAAGGCTCCCTGGCCGGAGTAACTGAGCAGTTGCTGACACAGATCCGCCGCGCGAAGTGATGTGTTTTCTATAGATTGTATGTTTACGCCTATCGGAGAATCTGTCGGTAATTCCTGCCGGGCCATTTCTGCATTTCCGAGAATTGCCTGCAGCAGATTGTTGAAATCATGAGCGATACCGCCGGCCAGCATACCCAGGCCCTCGAGCTTCTGTGTGTGCTGGACTTGTTCTTCAAAGCGCCGCCTTTCATCCTCCGCGGTTTTCTGAGCCGTCACGTCCTCAAATGCAATTCCTAATCGGTCTTCCGGCATGAGAAACGTGCGCACCCGGAAGAAGCCCTCCATATACTTTCCATGAAACTCGACGAGATCAGATTCATAAACCTGTCCCGTGTCGAGGGGTGTGAGGAACGTCGCTTTGATATTGTGCTGCGCAGCCTCTGGCCAGATCTCGTCGAATTCCAGTCCTTTCCAATCTTCGAGCGTGATATGAGCGAGCCGCTCTGCTTCCGGATTTGCGCCAACCAGGATGACCCGGTTTCTATTCTCCACTTCGAAAATAAAGAGGCCCGCGGGCATCATCCTGACGATATCCGCGGAAGACTGCATGCTCTGTCTCATTGCGTCTTCTGCTCTCAGCCGCCCGACGAGTATCCGATTCGCCGCTTCGGCGAGCTGGACGAATTCAGGTATCCTTGTCTTCGGCGCCTCCGTTAAAATAGGAGTTACAGATGCTTGCTCGAAGAAGCCTGTTATTGCTGTTACCCCCTCCCGAACACTCTTAGTAACTCGCAAGGCAATAAAAACCGCTATTACGAGCACCAGCAGTAGTACCCCGCTGCTGCCGATTACGGTGCGGACAACCTGCCGGCGCTCTGCTTCCCGTATTTCCGCGATCGTCCGGCTAATTTCATCGATATACACGCCCGAGCCGACATACCATCCCCACTCAGGCACGCCCATGGTGTAGCTGATTTTGGTGGAAACTCTTTGGCCGTCGATATCCGGCATTACATAGGTAAGAAAGCCGCCGTTCGATTTCGCGAGGCTAATGAGTTCCTGTACTATCTTCAGGCCATTTACATCTTCGACATCCAGCATAATTTCGCCCACCGCGGGTCCGGCAAGCACCAGACCATTCCATTGGCCGATAAAGACATATTCATCTTCAAGAAGCTGCATGCCGGCGATACGCTCGAGGACCTCAGCCTTAACGGTATTTGACATGTCATCGGTGTAAGTAGCTGTGCCGATAACCCAGTCGAACGGCTCGAAGTATTTTATGAAGGAGATTTTCGTATAGCCGTTTCCGGTTCCCCCCGGTTTAGTCCATCTGTATTGATAATATCCTTCACCCTGGTTCTTCGCGATATCAAGCATATCCGGCACCACAAAGCGGCCGTTCGTGTCCTTGGTCGGCAGCATGTTTGCACCTTCGAGCTCGGGCATTTCCGCGAACAATGTTTCAATGCCGCCCATCGTGAACGCAAAGTAGTATCCATGGCCGTCATTGAACCGAATCTCTCTGAGCGTTTCTCGCACCAGATCTTCGAGAGTGTCTCTCGGCAATTTTTTTGCGAACTTGTTGACGATATTAGTGGCGGCGGCGTGGGCTTCGTTCACGCGGTCCTTGATTTCGTCCTTCAGGCGCATTTCGATCTGAGACTCTTTATAGGTTATATAATCAATGATACTGTCAATTTGACTTTTGAGAATGTTCTTCCTTGCTTCCATGTAATCCGAGCGGGTTCTGTCGACTTTATCCTGGTAATGAGCCACCTCATGGGTCAGCCACAAGACACCGAGAATTGAGGTGGATATAGCCGCGACCAGGATCATGCCGGTAAGTACAGTAGCTGGAATACTTAGTGGAAACACAGTCTTTCGATTCACGTGCAAAGTATACCGTCAATCTAAATCAAAGCAAACCTGCGATTTGACTCTGCTTTTCTTTGCTGTACAATAAACTAAAGCTATCATTGATAAGGATGTTCTGTGCCCCAAATCGAAGTAAAGAATCTGAGCAAGAGCTTTCGCATCTCCACGAGGGGGAACGGGATGAGCGGCGCGGTGCGTGGTTTGTTCAGCCGCACACACCGAATCGTGAAAGCTCTTGAGGACGTAAGTTTCTCGATGGAGCGGGGCGAACTCGTAGGTTACATCGGCCCAAATGGAGCGGGAAAGAGCACGACCGTGAAGATCCTTTCAGGAATCCTGGTGCCCGATTCCGGTGATTGTTCAATCGACGGCCTGGTCCCCTGGAAGGATAGGATCAAACATGTCGGCCGAATCGGCGTGGTGTTCGGTCAGCGGACTCAGCTTTGGTGGGATCTGCCTGTGAATGAATCCTTCGATTTGCTGAGAGATATCTATCGGATTCAAGCCAATGAATATACTCGCCGAAGGCTTGAGCTCATCGAACTCCTCGGCCTTGAGAAGCTGCTGGATGTGCCCGTGCGTCAACTATCGCTGGGTCAGAGGATGCGTTGTGATATTGCGGCATCGCTTATACACGGACCATCTATACTTTTTCTTGATGAACCGACAATTGGATTGGATGCCGTCGCCAAGCTGGCGGTGAGAGACTTCATTCAGCATATAAACCGGGAACTAAAAGTAACTGTCATTCTTACAACTCATGACATGGATGATATTGAAACCCTGTGCCGCCGTGTCCTAGTCATTGGCGACGGGAAGATTCTATCAGATGGTTCTCTGGATGAACTCCGGTCTAGAGTGAGCGGCGAACGCCGCTTAATTATCGATATAGACGGCGATCCGGCGGAGGTGAATGATCCGGATGTTACGGTGGTAAGCGTAGACGGCCACAGAGTAGTGCTCGGGTACGATCCGCGGAAGGTAACCACCGATGTTCTGGTGGGTAGAATAGCTTCAAAGCACACAGTAAGAGATATTTTTGTAGAAAATCCCCCAATTGACGAAATAATCGCCACATTTTACAACCAGTTGGAGAAGCAGTAGTGCGGCCCTATCTTGCTTTCCTTTCGGTAAGATTTCGCGCGGGGCTTCAATACAGAGCCGCGGCGCTCGCCGGGATGGCAACCCAGTTTTTCTGGGGATTTATCAGGATTATGATTCTCGAGGCATTTTACTCTTCGTCGGCAGCCATGCAGCCGATGACCTTCTCTCAAGTCGTTACTTATGTATGGCTTGGACAGGCTTTTCTCGGCATGCTGCCGTGGAATGTCGACCGGGATGTAGCAGGCCTTATCAGGGATGGATCCGTAGCATATGAGCTGATCAGGCCGCTTGATCTTTATTGGATCTGGTATGCCCGGGCAATGGCCTGGCGCACAGCGGCCACATTGCTGCGCAGCGTCCCCTTGCTTTTGTTTGCCGCTCTTTTTCTCCCCCTGATTGGTGCTCATGACCTCGCCCTTTCTCTTCCTCCGCATCTGGGCGCTTTTGCTTATTGGATGATGAGCATGCTGTTCGCACTGCTGCTCAGCTGCGCAATTACCACGTTGATTCATATAACTATGATGTGGACAGTATCCGGTCAGGGAGCGGGCACCATTATTCCAGTAGCAGTTACTATCTTTTCCGGGATGATAATCCCGCTCCCGCTGTTTCCCGACTGGATGCAGCTGTTTCTCCGCTTGCTGCCTTTCCACGCGCTTTTTGATACACCTGCACGAATATTTTCCGGAAACATAACAGGCATCGAAACTATAGCCGTGCTTTTTCAACAGCTCGGGTGGACAATCGCTGCTCTGCTGCTCGGGCGGCTTGTTATCAAGCAGGGCCTCAGGCGCCTCGTTGTGCAGGGCGGGTGAAATGAGGG
>JABGPX010000226.1 GCA_018644745.1 Spirochaetales bacterium | reverse complement strand
ATGTAAAAATGGGGAGTTCGAAGTCCCATGAAGCCTGGGGGCTCTACCACGAGCTCATTTCATACACGAAGTTCAGGAACAATCCGGACCTTGCCGCTGCGGGGGCGTTATTCGACTTGGGATCGCACATGGTTGATCTCCTGCTCTGGTTCATGGGGAAAGAAGTAAAGCGTGTCTGCGGGATCGCCAAAAATATAGCAACACCGGCTTCCTATACCCCGTTAGATGATTGTGTGTACATTCAGATCGAGTTCGAAGACAACACATATGGAATGGTGGATCTAAATCGATTCTCTCCAGTAGTAACTCAGGGCTGCGAGCTTCTCGGCACTGAAGGTACCATTCTCACCAGTTCAGAATCTCAAAATCCTTATCAATCAGCTCCGATGGCCATATATATCGACAGGGATTATGAATGGGATGATCTGCCGGAGATTATTCGAGACTATCGGTATCCGCAGGTATTTTGGGCAACAGACAATGTTGCAAAACCGGTTCCGAAGAGATGGGTATCTATCTATCCGCCCAGGGGATGGGCATACAGGAAAATGATACAGCACTTCGTGGACTGTATCATCAACGACACGGATCCGATCATCAAGGTGGAAGACGGGGCAAAAGTCATGGAAGTGCTTTGTGGGGTGTATCAATCGATGAATGAAAACGGGTGGGTCGACCTTCCATTGAAAGGAGAGGTCGTACCGCACCACTTCAAAAAGAGGTAAAGCCATGACTCACCGCGAACGCGTTCAGATCGCGCTAAACCATCAGGAGCCGGACCGCATCCCAAGGGATCTGGGCGGCCGAGTATCCTCTATGATGGAGGATGCGTACAATCAGCTAAAAGCGCATCTCGAGCTGGATGAATGCGGATATGATACGGTTAACCAGGATTGGTTTACCGTAGAGGAAATCGATGAGCGGCTTTTGACGAACTTTGATATCGATTTTAGAAGGATTTTTCTGAAGGGTAGCTCGGAGTACGAAAGAATAGAAAAAGAAGATGGCACGTGGACCGATGAATTGGGTTTTGTCCGGAGATTTTCAGGCCAGTACGGAGAAATGGTCGATCACCCGCTCCGACACGCAAGCACGAGACAGGATATCGAAAGGTTTCGTTTCTTCGACCCGCTGGATCCCGCTCGGGCGGAAGGTGTAAAAGAACGATCGGAATACCTTTTCAACGACACCGACTATGCACTCGTCGCCGCGGGAGCGGTTGGTGGAATATTGGAAACCTGCTGCTGGTTTCGAGGGTTTGATCAGTTTCCAGTTGATTTGATGGTAGATAAAGATCTCGCTCACTGCCTTTTGGAAAAATACACCTGCTACTGCGAAAACCTCATGGATACATTCCTTAACGCCGCAGGTAAGTTCCTTGATGTGGTAGAGATGGCAGATGACCTCGGAAGTCAATCCAACCTGCTTATTTCTCCTGACTTATACCGCGATATGATTCTTCCTTATTATCAGAGGTTGATCCGACGTGTAAAAGCAAAAACCAACGCAAAGATTTTTCATCATTCCTGCGGCGCTGTTACAAAAGCGGGAGATATTCTCATCGACGCGGGAGTCGATATCCTAAACTCCCTGCAGCCGAAAGCCGCCGGAATGAATACAACATTTCTAAAGGATAATTTTGGAAACAAGCTCTGCTTTCACGGAGGCATCGATATCCAGGATGTGCTGCCAAACGGAACACACGAGGACGTAGAGAACGAGGTTAGAAACCGAATCGCGATATGGGCCCCAAACGGCGGATATATCTTCTGCGCCGCCCACAACATCCAGGCCGATGTACCTCCGGAGAATATCACAGCAATGTATCGATCCGCCCAGAGGTGGGGCGCCTACCCGCTGGATTCAGAACTTCTTGGGCTCAGAAATGCTTGTCTTCCTCATGTACAGGAGTGAAACATATGACACGAAGGGAACGATTCAGGAAAGCCCTCAATAGAGAAGAACCGGACCGAGTGCCAATTGACAATAACGGCGGCGTGAGCGGGATGCACGAAATAGCCTATAAAAATTTGCTTCGGCATCTGCGGGAAAAGGACCAGTTAACCATTTATGATCCGACCCAGCGTCTTGCCCTGGTAAAAAAAGAAATACGGGATTCCCTTGGCGTAGATACATGGTACATCGCTCCCCGGGCTCCTTCATTTTGGAGCTACCGGGAAGGGGCGGATGGATCATGGACCGACGAGTTCGGCTCTCATTATGAGCGTTGCGGTAACTATACAGAATTCACTAGGCCGGTTCTCGCCGGGGCGACATTCGGCGAGATTAAAGCGTATAAATTCCCAAACCCAAAAGATTCGGCGCGTTTCGATGGTCTGGAAGAGGAAGCCAGAATACTCCATGACACCACCGACTATGCGCTGGTGGGCGGATTTCTGCCAAATCTCTACTACACCGCGTGGGTGCTAAGAGGTATGCAGAGTTTTACCGAAGATGTAATGCTGAATCCTGACCTCACCGATTATCTGTTGGATAAAATTACTGATTACTACCTGCAAATTAGTGAAGAATACCTATCCCGTATCGGAAAATATATTGAAATGCAGTGGGTAGGCGATGACTGGGGGCTGCAAGATGCTCCATTTCTCCCTCCCAGGATATTCCAGGAGTCTATTGTTCCGCGGTTCAAAAAAATAATCGACTTTCTCAAGAGTAAAACCGATGCGAAAATAGTTTATCACAGTTGCGGTATCACCTACGACTTACTTGATGGTTTTATAGAAATGGGAGTTGATGTCATCCACCCCGTGCAGGCCAATGCCAAAGGTAATGAAAACGCGGCGCGATTGAAAAGAGAGTACGGAAATAAAATAATGTTCCATGGAAACACCAACAATCAGGGAGTATTTCATCTCAGCAGGGAGGAGGTGATGGCAGACGCTTTATACAGGCTACGACATCTCGCACCGGGTGGCGGTGATATCTTTTCCTCAGGTCACAACATACAGGGCAATATGACCCCTGAGAATATCCTCACCCTCTTTAATACCGCAAAAGAATACGGCACCTACCCAATTGATGTCGATCGGATCGATAACAAGCTAAATGAACTTGCCAATACAAATGAAGGAATTCGAAACCTGCTTCTAGCAAATTGAGAAATAGTCACCTACAGTCCTTATGACTAGCGACAGTGCTCTGGAGGAAGAATGCAGCAAAAATACCAGCAAAAAGCCGATTTTGTAGCAAGAATATTCAACCTTGAAGAGGTTGTAAGACCCGCTTTTGTTATTGGTCCCGGTGTGGAAACTCGCTATGATGATTTTACTCGTATGTTTCTGGACCCGGAAATTCAGCTGGCGGTACAGCTAGCGGAAATACAAGCCCATGAGGAGAAGCATATCGATGATGATTATGTACCGATGCTCATGCCCTGGTTTGGCGTAGCCGGAATGCCGGAAGGTTTTGGCTGTAACGTCGTATGGTCGAAGACCGGCTATCCTGCCGTCGAACCAGTTCTAAAAAACCCCAAAGATATCACGGCTATGAAAAAGCCTGATGTACGTGGTGGCTTGATGGGGAAAATCCTGGAGTTCACTCAGATCTTCCAGGAAGAAACAAGCAATAAATACCCAATCTGCTTGAGTGAGCACATGTCGCCCTTAGAGATTGTTTTCACATTAATGGAGACGACTCAGGTGCTGTACGCGCTCATGGATGAACCGAAGCTGATACACGACCTTCTCAATATAGTAACCGAGACAACTATCTCTTTTATATCAGAACAAAGGAAGGTCGCGCACGACTACAACCTCGGCATGTGTATTGCATCCACCGGAGAGTATATTCCTGACGGCTACGGAATCTGGCTAAGCGCCGATTCAATAGTAAATCTTTCCCCGGAGCTTTTTGTAGAGTACTTTGCTCCGTATGCTAATATTTTATCTGAAGAATACGGCGGAGTCTTTCTCCACTCCTGCGGAAACTTCGAGCACTTGATCGACTCCTTCGATGCGATAAAAAACCTTAGAGGTATTGATTTCGGAGCAAGCGAAACATCATTCGAGTTATTAGAAGAAGCTTTCGGCGGAACACTTGTGCTGGCACCTCACCTTGGCCTAAATGACAGGATTGTATTTGACAGTCTCGAACATTACTCGAGACGTCTTGTGGAAATAAGCGAAACAAATACCGGAAAATACTTCCAAATACAAGACATCAACTCACTTGGGTACGGAACTGACGTAGTCGATAAAATCGGATCCTACTACAGTTCTATCCTTGACGAGGAACATATAAGGCTTCTTACCGATCTTTTTAGAGAGAGAAAATAAACAGCCGCGATCGCGTAATCAACGGCACGTAGAAAATCACCAATTTAATAAAATGGTATTACCTTCATTTGATAGTCTATTCTGAGAAACTATTTCGCCATTTATCTCCAGCTGAATTTTTCTGGAGCAATTTAAACGCAGAGAAAATTGGTGATCGGTTCTCGGCAGAACGATTTTTACTACGTCACCAGCGACGGCAGCCGTGATCTCAAAACTCTCATAGTCGTCTCTATAAAAAAAACTCGATTCGCCGTATAGATAAATATCCAAAATAATCTTTTCCAATACCTTATCTTCTATATATTGCACGTCTTCTTGCATCGGGATAATCGCTCCCGATTTCACGAACAGAGGTAAGATATCAATCGGTGCATCATATTGGTATACACGCCCCCCTT
>JABGPX010000171.1 GCA_018644745.1 Spirochaetales bacterium | reverse complement strand
CGGATGCCAGTGCTAACGATCTGCCAAAATAGCATGTATGAAGAACCCGCGTCAAGTAAAGGAACCCGGGATGAAGGGCCGCCAAAACGACAACTTTTTCAGCAAAAACAGTAGGCTTCTCTAAATACTGCCATTACGACATCCGGCATATGCGAAAAACCACGATTCTATACGGAGTTGCATACAGTCAGACAAATCTGAAGTGGGTTTTTCCATATGCCCTATAACGCTTTCGCTTTGGAGATGTCATTGTGAACGTCATAAACCCCAAAAAGACGCTTCAAATCATCGGTGCTCGTGTAATGGGTGTCTTCTCCCCGATTGTACGCCGCCAATACTTCCGCCATCGCCGGTTCATCACTATCGAAAAGAGCGGAGCAGAATGCTATCCGATAATGACCGGATTCTATCAGCTGGGGGATCGTAGCTTTTCTGTACCGCTTCATTGCCTTTTTGTCAACAATAGCGGTATCACCGTCGTAACCAATGGTGAATACAAAATCGTCTCTATGCATAAACACATATCCTAATAAAAAGGCTCCCGCGCATATTAGCACGGGAGCCTTGTGAAATACTATTACGGCCGAAGGCCTACATCATGCCGCCCATGCCGCCCATGCCGCCCATGCCGCCGCCGCCGCCGCCAGGAGGCATTGCCATGGGTGGATCTTTCTCGGGAAGATCGGTGATGATACATTCGGTTGTGAGCAGAAGACCCGCGATTGAAGCGGCGTTCTGAAGGGCCGATCTGGAAACCTTTGCCGGATCGATTATTCCTGCTTTAACCATATCTGTCCATTCCATGGTAGACGCGTTAAAACCGATACCCTTTTTCTCATTTTTCGCTTTATGAGCAATAATCGCACCGTCGAGTCCCGCATTGATTGCGATCTGCCGGATCGGCTCTTCAAGAGAGCGCTGTACGATGGTAAATCCGACCTTTTCTTCCGGGTCGAATTCGGAAAGATCGGTTTTCTCGAGGGCGTGCACCGCTTGAATAAGTGTAACGCCGCCTCCGGGAATAATACCTTCATCGATAGCCGCGCGAGTTGCGCTGAGAGCGTCCTCTACCCGGTGTTTCTTTTCTTTCAGTTCCGATTCAGTCGCCGCGCCTACATTTATGACAGCAACGCCGCCTGCAAGTTTAGCAAGTCTTTCCTGAAGTTTTTCCCGATCGTAATCGGAGGTAGTTTCATCAATCTGTGCCTTGATCTGAGCAATCCGGTCTTTTATCTCGGATACTTTGCCGGCGCCATTGATGACAGTGGTATTTTCTTTTTCTACTTTGATTGACTTGGCAGAACCAAGTTGATCAAGTTCGGTGTTCTCGAGTTTGAGTCCGAGCTCTTCAGCGATTACCGAACCGCCGGTGAGAACCGCGAGATCTTCGAGCATGGCCTTTCGTCTATCGCCGAAACCCGGAGCCTTTACGGCAACCGCGTTAAGGGTTCCACGAAGGGTATTCACCACGAGAGTTGCAAGAGCTTCGCCCTCAACGTCTTCCGCAATGATAAGAACAGGTCGTCCGGCCTGTGCTACTTTTTCAAGAAGCGGAAGCAGGTCTTTCATGTTGGCAATTTTTTTGTCGTGGATAAATACAAAAGGATTTTCGAGTACAGCTGTCATGTCATCCTTATTATTCGCAAAGTAAGGAGACAGGTATCCACGGTCGAACTGCATACCCTCCACAAAATCGGTGGTAGATTCGATGGTCTTGGACTCTTCGACAGTGATAACTCCGTCTTTGCCGACCTTATCCATCGCATTCGCAATTTCCTCACCAATTTCCCCGTCGTTGTTCGCCGAAATTGACGCAACCTGGGAAATTTCTTCTTTGTCCTTGATGTCTTTGGCGGCCTTTTTGATTTCGGCAACCGCAAGAACAACTGCTTTGTCCATTCCGCGCTTGAGGCCCATCGGATTGATGCCCGCCGCAACACTCTTGAGGCCTTCTTTAACCATTGCATAGGCCAAAACGGTTGCCGTTGTCGTGCCGTCTCCGGCGATGTCGTTCGTCTTCGTTGCTACTTCTTTAAGCAGCTGAGCACCCATGTTCTCGTAGGGATCCTCAAGCTCGACTTCCTTGGCGACTGATACGCCGTCCTTTGTGACCGTCGGTGCACCGAACTTCTTGTCCAGAAGAACGTTTCTTCCCTTAGGTCCAAGAGTGACTTTCACGGAATTCGAAAGCTTGGTAACCCCTTGGAGAAGTGCTCTTCTAGCTTCCTCATTAAATAAAAGTTGCTTAGCCATTTTCACCTCTCTGATGATTTTCGTTTTTTTCTTCCCGAAATCCAGCCGCTATAATTAGTGTGTGCGTGAAGGAGTTAATCCTGAACAACCACCCCATTAATACATAACAGGGTGTCTTTCGTGATTGTATCGGGAAGCTTTATTCTGGAGCAAAGATACAGATTCTTAGACATTTCTTCAAGAGAATTTGGGAAAAAACTAAAAAAGGATTTCCATATCACCACAAGTCCTCGCATACAACTCGGCGCTTGACTTAGCGGCCCGAATTCTGCACACAATAAGTGCATGAGTCGTCCTGTTCGCGCCTGCTTTATCTATTCCTCAGTTACACATTCCACAAAAGGACTCGCCGAGGATGTATTGCTTCTGTTAAAGGAGATAGACAAGCGGCCGATGCTGAAGGATCTCCCGGTGCATTGGAGTTTCCCAGCAAGAGCGTTGGATACCGAACCCCGTTACAGGGGCCGTCTGCTTCCGGTTATGCGAACAAGAATTGGTTCCCGCAGAGATTTTCTTCTGCCAAGGGGCTACGCATGCGCCCCTCATTCACTGCTATCCACGGAAGATGCGCGGAGCGATTTAGAATGGGCGATTTCCAATCCCTGGAACTCAGGTATTCATGATATTTTTCCACACGCAGAACCAATCATTACACCGGAGAATCCGGACTGGCTGCGTGACAGCGTAGCGGCGTTATACAAAGACAGGAAAGCTGATCTGCTGCTCTCTTTTCAGGATGAAACGGCTAGGCAGGTTTTTCATCTCTTGTATACGAAAAGTGGTTTGATAATTCCTTACACAAGTTTTTTTGCGGGGGACCACGGGCCCGACCTGAGAAAAAAAATCGCCAAAAGTTACCGCAGGTTTGGTTACGCCGTCGCGATTTTCGCCGAACCAAAGGGAGCAGAGGCTGTAAAAGAACTTCTCGACAACATTGAAAGCTGCATATACCACGGAGTAAATTTCGGAACGCTTCATGAAAATGAGGCAGACTCGTTTTCAATGGACAGGCAGGGCGGCACGCCGCTCCTTGATCAGAGCCCGGAATACCTTTTCCACCGGAGCGACGGGGGTTACCGACGTATCGACATATCTGCCGGCACCCGGCAGCCGCACACAGGACGAGCAAAGTCTTCGAGGCAAATCAAAACGCGCCGAAGGCTTTCTCTATTAAAGACAGAAACTACGCTCCCCCCTCCCCCGGACCAGGATTCGACCCGGCACACGCCTGTTAAAAGAACGCTCATCGCCGACATGTCCGGCACCGTCAGGCTCAAGAATGATGACCTGACCGCGGTATTTAATGAAGGCGCTCTCACGGACCTCATTTTTCAGGGCAAGCCCACGCTAACGGGAATCGGATCAGAATCATATTATATAGAAGGAAATGAACAGATCCACTTCAGCAGAGAGGGCGCATTTTCTTTTGAAGGCAGCCATGTTCACGGCCTTCGTGCTGCGGCATCAATCAGAGGAGAAAGTATCACACGGCCCGGGAGTATCGTGTATGACTACTTTTTCTTAGAACAGTACGTTTGCCTTTTTGTTTCGATTACCTGCATGTACCCGGTTTTTAAAGCAGGCGCCGATATCGAGTCCTGGGCAATCCTCGACTTTCCTTTATTCTCCTCAAGACGCGGTGACCCATTTTCTATCGAAGCGAAGTATATGAATGGTGAGCGGTACCAGATTACTCTACCGGGATCAAAGGGCTCATATGTACTGCCGGGTAATACCTTTAACATCAGTGGCGCGGAAACTACATTAGCCCTCTCATATCCTGAGTCGGATATCAACTTCACCCGTCTTCTTCCTCTCAGTATTTCGCGCAAAGGACGGACCACGGTGCTCCGGATCAGCCCGGAAGGGTTTTCCCAAAAGACTGACCCCGCCTCCCTATCAGGATACTCATATCACACTGTATTCGCACTTCAAGTACAAACCGACGGTCCTGCAAAATTCCAGCCTTTCAGATCGGATATATACGCCGAAATTGGCAAACCCTGGGTGAAATGGAACAATTGAGGGGCGTAGAGCACTACCTAAAGGTAACAAGTTCACCGCTGTATATCTCCTTTTCTACACCGGTTGTTTGTTCGGTAACAATGAGTTGTCCGGCCGGGCCGATTCCATTGACTAGACCGAGAAAAGACTCTTGTTTATCTCCTGGACCGATGAGAACCGTCGTAAGCTCGTTCTTCATTGCCAGCTTCTCATACAATCGTTCCCCGGCCTCTTTCTCCCCAATAGCGGTCTGGAGAAATGCCAACGCATTCGGCAGCAGATTCAAGGGTAGGTGAGATTTCCCGGTCTCGAGAATCAACGACGTGGGCACGGTAGCGCCGAAATCCGGAAAAAGCGGTTGATTACAATTCAGGCCGATACCCACATACATCCGCCGGCCTTTTGCTTCGCAGAGGATTCCGGATATCTTCATGCCCCGAATCAGCACATC
>JABGPX010000716.1 GCA_018644745.1 Spirochaetales bacterium | reverse complement strand
CCGGCTGAAAAACCAGCCACAAAAAAAGAAAAGCTTCCTCCGTCCCCGGAAGAGGAAGGAGAAAAGCAGTAATCAATGGCAAATTTGCGTGTTGAAGGCCTGAAAAAGAGTTTCGGACGGAAAGCCGCTGTTCGTGATGTAAGTTTCTCAATGGTAGACGGCGAAATAGTTGGGCTTCTTGGTCCCAACGGAGCGGGGAAGACCACGGTTTTCTACATGATAGTCGGTTTCGTCCGTGCAAGCGCGGGGAAAATATTTCTCAACGAGACAAACATTACCCACAAACCGATGTACAAAAGGGCCCGCCAGGGAATTTCTTATCTGCCTCAGGAAGCCTCGGTATTCAGGAAACTGACAGTCGAGAAAAACATTTGGGCTATCCTTCAGACAAGAAGCGATTTAAACCGGAAACAGAAGAAGAACGAGCTTGAATTTCTCCTCGATGAGCTCGGTATTCGGGAGGTGAAAAATCAAAAGGCATACACCCTCTCGGGCGGCGAGCGTAGAAGAACCGAAATCGCGAGATCTCTCGCTATAAGGCCAAAGTTTCTTCTGCTGGACGAGCCATTCGCAGGTATCGACCCAATCGCAGTATACGAAATAAAAAAAATCGTGAGTGATCTTTCGAGCAAAGGCATCGGAGTTCTTATTACCGATCACAATGTTCGCGACACTCTCGAGATCACGAATAGATCGTACATCATCAACCTGGGAGAAATCTTGGTAAGCGGATCAAAAGAAGAGTTGCTCACAAATGAAACCGCCCGAAAGGTCTACCTTGGCGAAGATTTCAGCATGTAGCTCGTCGGTATTCTCTTATTACATTGACAAAAGATATCCGGATAGCCTTTAATTAAGGAGAGCTGTTGGAGCAGTTCCGTAGTCTTTTCGGAGGGTAGGGTGCAGTATCAGAAACCTGTTGTAATACAGGATCAGAGATTTAAAATGAACCCTCAGCTGTTGCAATCCATACAGCTCATGGCGATGCCTATCCAGGAACTGAAGTTAACTATCCGCGAAGAGATTGAAAAAAACCCGGCTCTCGAAGTAATCGATGAAAAAACCGACGAATCACTCGATTCAGCAGCTGAAAGAACCACGGAAGATGATTATGACTACTTTGAAAACTCATCCGACCCGGGTTACTCCCGCAGGCTGAACGAAGAGGCAAGCGACTCAAAGCGAAAATTCATGGAAGGGGCGCTCTCACGTCCGGAAAATCTTCACGAACACCTTGTATGGCAGCTCCAGGTTCAGCCAATTAGTCCGGACGAGTTCCGGGTTGGAGAGTTGCTGATTCAAAACCTCGATGACAATGGTTTTCATCTCGAGGATCCTGGAATACTCATTAAGGGCATCGACAGCAAACACCTTCCCTCAATGCTCAAGCTGATTCAAGGACTCGATCCCGTGGGAACCTGCACCGTCGACTATCGTGAATCACTCATCATCCAGGCAAATCTACGTCAGAACGCACCGGATTTTACCGAACAGGTAATCTCGGACCACCTCGACCTACTCGATAAGAGCAAGTTTGCTGAGATCGCGCGTAAACTGAAAACAAATCAGGAACAGGTCCTCACGATACTTGAGTTTATCAAAACTCTCCAACCGTTTCCGGGACGCCAATTCTCTACATCACGATCTACCTATGTCATCCCCGATCTATTAATCACGATGAAAGAAGGTGAGTTCTATCTCGTCCTCAATGATGAGGAGATCCCTGTTCTTGGCGTAAATCCTTTTTTTACTGAAATAGTAAAAAATGGGAAAGAAAAGTCGGAGAAGAGTCTGAAAAGGTTTGTAAATACAAGCCTGAAGGACGCGAGATGGTTTATTCGAAGTATTCATCAGCGAAATCAGACACTGCTGAAGATCGCAAAAGCAATTGTTGAGTTTCAGCGCGACTTTTTTATGAAAGGACGCAAATATCTAGTTCCGCTGACGCTGAAGGACATTGCCGATGAAGTGGAAGTGCACGAAACCACTGTTTCGAGGATTACCACCGCTAAATACGTGCAGACTGAATGGGGTATTTTCGAGCTGAAATATTTCTTTTCAAACAGTATCTCCGGAGCCGGATCCCAAGGCTCAAGATTTTCGAAAGAAGGAGTAAAGCAGATTATTAAGGAGATTATAGAAGAAGATGCTTCTGAGAGGCATCTCTCCGATCAAAAGATCGCAGATATATTGAAAAAGCAAGGCATTAATCTCGCACGAAGAACCGTCGCAAAATACAGGAATGAGCTTGATATTGACTCATCATACAGGCGCTGAGTACATTCAGCGCCAGTGGAAAGAAAACCTCGGTACGGATCTCATCGACCACAAGAAAAACCATACATGGAGGAGCAACTCAAATGAATGTTGATGTGAAAGGTGTACACATGGATATCACTCAGGGAATGCGTGACTACCTGGACAAGAAACTCAAACGTCTGAGTTATGCGGAAGACCATATTGTGGACCTGCTTTTCAGTCTCACCCAGGATTCGAAGGCCTACAAAGTTGAGGTAAATATTAATTTCAAGTGGGGAATTACGGCTCACATAAAAGTGGAATCGTATAACATCACAAAATCCATCGATCAATTATTTGACAAGATGGATATAAAAATAAATAAAGAGAAAGAAAAAATACAGGAGCACAGCTAAACCCCAGCGCCTATGGAAAATTTTACGATTCTCGATCTCCTCGACCTTGATCTTGTTGAGCGCGATGCCCTCGATTTGAAATGCCTCGCGGGACGCCCCGGGCTTTCGAGAGAGATCGAGGTACCGGACCTCAACAGGCCCGGACTCGCTCTTGGCGGCTTTTTTGATAAGTTTGAATCCAATCGAATACAAGTTTTCGGCCGCGGCGAGGCCGCTTTTCTAGACAAGCTCCACGCGGAAGAAAACGTTAAGACTATTCATGAGATGTTCAGCTATCCGATTCCATGCTGTATTTTCACTCACGGCCTTACCCCACACGATGAACTTGTACGGTACGCTGAGGAAGCGGGATGCCCAATCCTTCAGACACCCCTTGCCACCGCGAACTTCTCTAGCCGGCTCATCCGTGCTCTCGATGCAAAGTTTGCTCCCCAACTTGTCCTGCACGGAGGTCTGGTGGAAGTTTTTGGAATAGGCATCCTTATTATGGGCGAGAGCGGTGTCGGCAAGAGCGAAACCGCGCTCGAGCTTATTGAACGAGGTCACCGGCTTATCTGCGACGACGCGGTTGAAATCCGCTGTGTGAGCGGCAACATACTCAGCGGCGCAGCTCTAAACAAGGTTACAAGCCATCACATGGAGATACGCGGATTAGGAATAATCAACGTCGCTCATCTATTTGGTGTTGGTGCTATTCGCGATACCAAGCAAATCCAACTCGTTGTACATCTCGAAGACTGGGATCCGAAAAAGACATATGATAGACTTGGCTCGAGCGACGAGAAAGAAGAGATTCTCGGGGTTCATGTGCCGAGCCTTTTTATCCCAGTCAAGCCGGGGCGAAATATAGCAATAATCATTGAGGTCGCGGCGATGATAGAACGGCTGAAGAAAATGGGGTACTATTCGGCGAAAGAGTTCGATCAAAACGTACTTACATGGCTCGAAAGTGAAAATGCGAGGGCTTTATACTTTCAAAATGAAGACACATTTTAGGAAAACATGACGCAAAAGGAAGTTACCATAAAGAATCGCGCGGGAATCCATGCCCGGCCGGCGGCCCTGCTGGTCCAAACCGCAAATGAGTTCGATGCTGAAATTTTTATGGAAAAAGACGGCATTAAAATCAACGCCAAATCAATTATGGGGATAATAACTCTCGGAGCTGCGTACAACACGAACCTGGTTATACTTGCCGAGGGCGAGGATGAAGTAGAAGCGGTGGCGGCGCTGGCAGCGTTGTTTGAGAACCGTTTTGAAGAGGAATGAAGCTTTCCATACCGATAACAATACTGCTGCTGCTCCTGCCTTTTTATGGATTTAGTCAAAATACACGAATTCATTTTTCTTACTCAATTGAGAATTATCGGGAAGAACGAATAATTGAATCGCTGACGGATGGGCACAAGGCCGAAGTCCGCTACGAAATAAGAGTCTTTCGCAATGTCTCGGGAATTAGAAAGCTCTTTGGGGACACATTGATTCATCAGGAGCAGACAGTATATGTCGCCCGTTGGGACGCTCTGGATGAAAACTATATTATTCAAATAGACAGCATAGATGAAATAATCTTCAATGAACAGACGGATTTTTTTAAGGCTCTGTTCTCACTTACCGAATACCAGTTGATCATCGACTATGATTTAGAAGATGATGACTATGTGGTGTGCAGATCCAGAATTCAGCCGATTATGCTTATTCCTCCTCTTACTCTCATGACAATCTTCAGATCCGATCTACGTGAAACCTCGTCCTGGTCACAAGTTCAGTTCCGGACCGCATCACCATGAGAAGATACAGGTCATCGAGCTCATCGTTAACGGCTTTGATAGCCATTTTGATGATATATTTCCTACTTATCATCCTCATCCTGGTGTTTGCCCGGCAGATAATCAGCGACGCGTCTCTGGAAAGCCCGATATCATTCTATGTAGTGATTCCGACGGCGGTGTTATTGCCGTTGTTCTTGATGGTAGCTATCGGCCTCAACATAGTAAAAGTAATCAGAGAACGAAAAAGGGGAAAGGCGGGGGCGGGATTTAAGATTCGCTTGATGTTTTT
>JABGPX010000176.1 GCA_018644745.1 Spirochaetales bacterium | reverse complement strand
CTTGTTTCTTGGAGGCCCGCATAGACCGGAATATCGTATTTAGCGCCGATCTCGACACTCCGCTCCCAGGAATGGAGCCGGAAATATCCTGTAGAAATAACCGCGTCTATTAGCTTTTCATTAAACCATGTTTCGATATCAAGCCCTATTGTTCTGCAGTATTCGATATCATCAGGAATGATAATCGCAAAAGCCATTTCTTTTGATCGTGCCTGTCCGGCGGCGCCGACCGCGGAACATACCTCTCGAACAACATCCGTCATCATCGCCAGCTCATTATCTGTTGCAGGTGCTCCCTTCGCAGTAGACGGAAAGAATACAGGATGACGAAAAAAATCGAGTTCGATGCCGTCGATATCGTAATTTTCAAGAACCTCCCCGACGAAGGCCACGGCGAGTTCTCTTACTGCGGATATGCCGTAATCGACAGAACTCCACTTTCCGAATTTTTGCTTTCGGCCCATTCTTCCCAGGAGATATTCCGGGTGGTTCTTTTTGAACTCCGGTACCAGCAGCTTGTTTGATGCATCGTGGGTGTCATTCATCCGGAAGGACCACCAGATTTCCTTGCCTGAACCATGGCAATGAGAGACCATTTCCGCCAGTGGATCCGTACCTGCCGAAAGAAGGTCCGGAATCACGCTTGGGAAATATCTGCCCCGGGTGTCATCAGCGGTCTCTCCGATTTTGCTTCTATGATAGAACCTCCCGAAGGTACCGGCGGTGGTGCAGAATGAAACAGTATCGACTTTTGATCCCTCCAAACCGCGGGCTCGCTGCTCAAAAAACTTATCCGCTGTTCTAGCCAGGAATTGAGGAATTCTCGAGCCGCCTCCGTCGTCGTTGAAGATGAGTTTTCTCAATTGCTCTGTTAGCCTTTTATAGATCCGGAGAAGACTCCGCTGATGAAATATCTCTGCAGGAAGGGATAGAGGAGGATTATAGGCCCGATTGTTACTACAGTTACGGCAGATTTTACAGCTGCCGTTGGGAGCTCCACTTCGAACTCGATGGCGAAGTCGTGCCGAGCGTTATCAAAGGCCTCTTCGGCTTCGATAACAATTTTATGCAGAAGCAACTGCAGTACGACCAGCGATTGTTTCGTAGTATAGATGAGAGAATCGAACCATGCATTCCAGTGATAAACGGCGTGCCAAAGGGCGACAGTCGCGATAATGGGAAGTGAGAGCGGAACGATGATCCTCACGAGAATTTGGGCGTATCCCGCGCCATCCATAAATGCCGCTTCTTCGTATGAATTGTCGATAGTCATAAGGAAGTTGCGCATTACGATAATATAGTAGGGCATCGTGAGTGTCGGGAGAATAAGGACCAGCCGCGTGTTTATCAGTCCGAGGGAACGGATAAGGATATATGTAGGGATCAATCCACCGGTATAAAAAAGCGTAACAAGTAGATAGATGGTCATTCCCTTTCGTCCCGGGAGTCTTTTCTTTGAGAGCGGATAGGCGGCCATCAACGTGAATCCGATGGTGAGGATTGTACCCACAGCAGTTCGAAAGATTGAGTTGAAGTAGATTCTACCCATTGCGGTGTACCGGTCGGAGATAAATTGATAGGCGCTGGTCTTCCATTCACTAAGCCAGAAATGAAAGCCCATGGCCATTCCTTCGTCCACCCCGGAGAAGGAGAGCAGGATGGTTGTCCAGAAAGGATAGAATACTGTAAGGCAGTAAAGGATGAGTACAAAATGGATTATGAAACTAGCCAGTCGGCCGCTGCCCGATCTGTGCAGATAACTTTTACTACCAGATTCCATAGTCGTTGAACTTCCTGATTATAGCGTTCGAGCCGAGGACAAGGCTGATGCCTATCGCGTTTTTAAAAAGACCGACTGCGGCTCCGTAGTCGTACCTACGCTCGAGCAGACCGACCCGGTATACGAAGGTGTCGATGATGTCGGCCACTTCGTACACAAGCGGGTTGTAGAGGTTGAGGATCTGTTCGAAGCCGGCGTTGAGAATCCTGCCGAGTCTCAGGATGAAGAGGATAGTCATAACCGGCACCAGACACGGGATGGTAATATGCGCCGCCATTCTGAACCGGTTCGCTCCGTCAATGGCTGCCGATTCATAGAGCTCCGGGTTAATGCCTGCCAGGGCGGCGAGGTAGATTACCGTGCCCCAGCCGATCTCCCTCCAAATACCGGTTATGATGAGCATAGGTCTGAACACATTTGCGTCTATCAGGAAGTTGGGAGGGGTCGCCCCGAATAGAGTGTACACAAACGCGACAATACCCCGTTGCGGCGACAAAATCTCCGTGATAATACTCGCCAGGACGACCCACGACATGAAGTGGGGTAAATAGGATATTGACTGCACGATTTTCTTGAGCTTCAAGTTCCCCATCTCGTTTATGAGAATGGCTAGTAGGATTGGCGCTGGAAAACCGAATATCAGACGCATTAGGCTAATAACCACGGTGTTCTTGAGAATTCGCCAAAAGTACATACTGCCGAAGAAGAACTTGAAGTTGGCGAAGCCGGCCCACTCGCTGGCCCAGATACCCTTATATATGGAGAAGTCTTTAAACGCGATAATGATGCCGTATATCGGCAGGTATTTGAAGATGAGCAGCGAAACCGCCGGGAAGAGGAAGAGCAGGTAAAGAGTTTTCATCTTCCTCGCCCGCGCCCACTTTTGCATGCGCAAGGTTCTTTTAAGAGTGTCGGAAAGCTCCGCCTTTGTTTCGGCCGTCTGGATATCTGCCACTTCATCTCCAGAAAACGGGTGAGCTGACGCCCACCCGTTTTTCTATTAAACTATTTCATTTCCCTGTAAGTGAACGCAAGCGCCGATACGTTAATACTTGAAGTTTCCCTTCAACAATTCGCTTAGTATCGGGGCCTTCTCGAGCTCTGCGATGTACTCTTCCCCGCCGTTTTCCATGAACTGCTTGACGTACACGTCCCAATCGGCGTCGAGGTTAGCGGCGCCTGTGATTGCTTTGAAGAAAAACTCCTCGAGAAGAGAATTCAAGCCCGCACCATACTGTGCGTAGACGTCGTATAGCCCGGTCTCGTTGAACTGGTCCCACTTATAAGGCCGTACTGCGTAATCCTGTCCCTCTTTCATCGAATAGTTGTTTACAAATTCGTAGATCGGCGCGGTATAGAGGAATCGAAAGTTCGGCAGAAGATACATGGCCGGATACGTAGTGAACTTTCCGACTTTCGGATATCCCTCAGGAACGTCGTCTGCACTCCTGGTTTTGGGCTTGGATGCTCCGGGCTCTCCTGACCAGTCGAAATGTACCCCTTCCTTTCCATACATCTTACCGATCCAGCCTTCCAGCTGGCAGTTATAGTAGTCGTACATCGTGATGATCCGCTGCAGCTTTGCGTCGGATACGTCGTTGCGGATCTGAACTGGATGGCTGGACTGGGCCATGCCCGACCGGTTCATCTTGGCGAACTGAAAGCCGTCGGGGCCAATCGGCAGCTGGGTCATCACAACCTCGGCTCCTGCAACGAGATCCTCTTCTTTTATAAAGGAATCAGGCGGCCGGCTGGATCGTATGCCAGCGTCGGTAAGAGGAGCGGCGAAGGATACGCCGACCTGACCGTTGGCTATTTTTTCCCACATTACATTTCTATGCTGGCTGGGTAATTCGGAATCGATAAGCCCCATATCGTACCATTTGGCCATCCATTTGAGGAACGTGCGGTAACGCTCTGAGGTGAGCGTAAAAACCATTTTTCCGTTTTCGAGATAGTTCGCCGATCCCTGCACGTCGATTTCGATGTCCCAGGTATCGACGCCGAAAGAACCGATGAGACCGCCCCAGGTTCTGGCGGAACCGCTTTGTCGTGCCGCTGCCATCGGGATGGTGTCTTTCTTCCCGTTACCATCGGGGTCGCCGTCGCGGAAGGCGATGAGCAGGTCTTCCCACCACTCAATGTCTTTGCTGATGTCGTAGAAATAGGTCCTGCCGACGTCGTCTAGAGGAATCTTGTTATCGTCATATCCGGGAAGGTCGAAACCGATCTTTCTTGCCCAGTCGATTCTGAAGGCGGGGTAATACTGCACCCAGGCGGTCGTGTAGCCGATGGCGCCGAGTGCGAGCTGTTGATCTGCGTCATCAGGGCTCTCGTGCACCATCCAGGCCCAGGGATTCTCGTCGTTAATTTCGGTAAGCGTAGGCGCGTTTTTTCGAATCATACTGACGGGTATGGATCGGGTGAGCCCTTCATCGTAGTGCTCGAGGGAATTTCCTCGGGAGAATACCTCGGGTACCTCGCCCGAGGCGAACATGAGGTCCATCTTATCCCTGTCGTTGTTCCACAACTCGTTCGGAATGATATTTACGTTGAATTTCTGGTTCAACTCCTGCATGAACCAGGAATCCTCATATCTGAACTGCCAGGAAATATCCATTGTTTCACCCGAGGCGGCCTCTGACTCGCCGGCTGCACTGATGGCGACCGGTGCCAGCAAAGTAAAGAGAATCGGCAGTATCCAGCCGAAGTGCGCTCTTTTCATGCGATCTAATTTCATTCATATCCTCCTGATTTTGGCTGTCCCGAAAGGGACAGCGTTCCGAGCTAAACAGAACTGTACTGGTGTAACTCTTCTGTTTACCACGGTATACATTGGTATACATTGGTACACTATTATATCTTCCTGGTTTGCACTTGTCAAACTTTTTTTATACCATGTTGATTTACCCAATCTATGCAACTTGCTGCCATTGC
>JABGPX010000177.1 GCA_018644745.1 Spirochaetales bacterium | reverse complement strand
GAGCTCGAGATCCGGTTTCCGGGCGAATCATCTCCTCCGGGCGGAAGGCTGGTATTGTTTTGGAACATCGACGATACGGATGTGGATCTTCATGTGCGGGAGAATGTATTTTCCCGGGTTTGGTACCAACGGACTGAATCCAGATCGGGCGGAAGGCTGCTTTGGGATAATACCGACGGGCTCGGACCGGAGATGTATGTGCATCCAACTCTCTCGTATTCGGGATACAAAGTTTTCGTGGATTATTTTTCGTCCTCTTCCGTCGAAGGTGCGGCGCCTGCCGCGACTCTGGTAACCTCTTTCAGCCGAATCCCGCAAAGCACCATGTACCGGACCAGGTGGTACGCAAAAATACTCGAGAGTGTCAGCAGTGAGATGATCGAAATAATGCCGACCTGGAAACGAATCAGGTAGCAGATCCGATTCAGCTATCGAGGCGGAAGCAATCCCGCTGATTTTTCAGCATGTATCTCTCCGCTAGCTCTATTGCCTGATTTTCGGTGAGAAACCCGTCATCAATTTCCCGCTGCAGAGTGCTGCCTATCCAGCGCCGTGCCTGCTTTGCGTAGGCGGCGGATGAGTTTGGCCAGCCGGTGTCTCCGCCAAATATGAATAATCTGTTGTCAGGTACCGCGTGAATCATTCGGCGCAGGAAGTCTGATGTCGAGTACGGGTCTATCGCCCAGGCCCAGCAGAAATCCACGTAGACATTAGGATAATGCTTGGCGATTGCGGCAACCTCATTTTGAAATGGGTAGCCGATATGGAAAAGATCGAACCTTGTTTCTGGATGTTGGGCCAGGAGGCGGCACAGATTTGATGCTTCGGTGTTCTTCAGGTTGCTGTAGCCGGTCCCCGCATGATAGCCCACGTGCAGCTTGAAAGTGAGATCGTGCTCGGAGCAGAGACGCGCCCCTTCGTGAATACTCCAATTGCCGAGTATGATCTTTTCCTTGTCACTCAGCTTTTCACTTCGAGCGAGTTTCGAAAGGATGCGGTCACATTCCTGGTCTTCCACTTCCGCCCAATCGAGAGTTCTCTCATAAGCGTGCTGGGATTTAACTGCGATCGCTATGTCGGCGTTGCGAGCGAAAATGGATTCGAATGCTTCCCGTAAAGACGCGGAATTCAGTATTATGATGCCCGTGTCCGCCGCCAGCTCCTCAAGATTTAAATTCCCGTTGGAGAAATCCGCCCAGGAAAGGTCATACCGAAAAAAGGCGGGGTCTTCAGGATCTCGCGAAAGTTTCCAGGAGAAGCTGTCTATCTGGACATGATCAAGATTGGCCGTGTCTCGAAGTATATCCAGCCTCGATGGTCTTTTGGACTGTTGTCGCCGGCTCTCTTCCGCTGCCTCCAAGCTTTTCGGTGTGAGCTCATCAAGGCCGAAAACCTCCTTGGCAACGCCGAGCACCGCTTTGCCGTAGCCCGTAAATTGACAATGCTGCCAAGCCTGCGAAATGGCTTGGAAACGTTTGCTGATACTTGATTCGCCGGGCTGAACCAGCTTTTCTATTGCATCCTGGCTCGCTCCTGCGACCCGTAGATCAGAGCCGATATAGTTTTCGAAGAGCTCCTGTAGAACATCCGGCGGATTTTCTGTGTACTGCTTCGCGGAATTAAGATGCTCATGAGTGTCGACCATTTTGCTTTGGTCGATAAATTCTCTCAAATTGGTGCGTGTTCCCATGGTTATACCGACTCTTTGTTTACATCTCCCTCGGTGATTACATCACCTTGAGTAACTCTGCCCATCACCAGAAACGCGATGAACATGCAGACCGATCCGAAGAAGAATATCCCCTCAAAACCCACGAGATCGATAATAAAACCGGTGATGGGCGGTGCGATAATAGCTGCGAGCTGGGAAAATGTGTAGTACAACCCGGTGTATATTCCCATGTTGCCGTAGCTGGCCATTTGCCAGAGCATGGGAAATGAATTGGTAACGATAGAAACCCAGAAGGTGCCGAACACAAAGAGCAGAGCGAAGAAACTCAGCAGCATGCCGGTTTGTGAGAAGCCGAACCATCTGCTGATAGATGAATGAAAACCAAGCATAATAGTAATACCTGTGCACACCAGCAGAGATACCCTGATAGTCGCTTTCCTGCCTTTTCGATGGGCGATAATTCCACTCGGTATCGCGAAAATAGCATACGCGATTGCCACCATTCCAGCGGCCAGCCCTGCGGTTCCCGTGGAAACGCCGATAACTTCCTTCGAGTACAGGCCTATAAACGGCAGGATGCCCTGGTATCCCAGAAACCAAAAGAAGAGGGATACGAGAATCAGAAGGGCGCTTCGGTCTTTTCCTGAGAAAATGAGTTTTAGCGATTTTCTCGTGCTGACCTTTTCTTCCTCGGTGTCTCGATGCTTTTCTTTGATAAAAATAAGCAGCGCGACAGCAGCAAGAATTACCAAGCCTCCGGCGATTGGGAAGGGGAGTATCTCATCGGTTGGTCCCCGGCCTGGAAGGTTAATCTTTACATCCATCAATTTGGCGAGGCCCACCGTACCGACGATCGCAGCGATCCCACCCATAGTATTGATCACACCGTTGGCTTCGGAACGAAATTCGCCGGGGATCGTATCGGGCATGAGCGCCACAACCGGTCCTCGGGCGGCCTGCTTGAACACATTCAGACAGAATATCGCGATGATAAGTACTGTCAGGCTTGATAGTGCAGCGAAGGGTATCAGGCCGAAACACACCGCGGCGAGAGGAAGGGATACTATTATATAAGGCATCCGTCTGCCGATTCGGGTCTTCGTATTATCCGATAAGGCGGATACGACTGGTATGAGGAATAGAGCGAAAAGATTGTCCAGGGTCATCACCGATCCAATAAGACCCTTTGAATCGATAAATCTTGATAGAAATATCGGGATGTAGGTGTCATAGAGCGGGTCCATCAACCCCATGGTGAAAAATCCCAGGCCGATAAGGAATGTTACGCTATAATATCCCTTCATACTTTTTTTCATTTCGCACTCCTTTTCTTCGAGTTGTTTTAGCGTAAGTGATTGCGAATGGCCGGTCAAGGAGGATTTTCCACCGCTCCGATACCAGTCTTGCAACGAACGGTCTCGACGGCTAAAGTTTTACCAGCTTTGCGCCTCGGTAAAAGGAGATAATTATGAGTGATCCATATAGCGATATCAAAGAACATTTTTCGGCGGTAAGTGATGTCACCGTTAACTCAGGCAAAGGATCTCAAGGTTTGAAGTACGGGAAGAAGATGTTTGTTATGTTCCACAAAGGCGATCTCTTGGTGCAGTTTGCTCCGGAACGGGTTGCCGAGCTTGTGACGTCCGGCGACGCAGAACTCTTTGACCCGGGTACGGGGAAACCGATGAAAGACCGGGTGAGGATCCCCGTAGCAAAAAAAGGAAGCTGGATTGCTCTATGTGAGGAATCAAAGCTCTATGCCGAGTCACGGGCTTAAGAAAACGGCGATCCTTCCGGACCGCCGTTTTGGATCGCTAAAGATATTCCAATTAGCTGTAATCCTGCTCTGACAATGCTTTGTAAGTCTGATACTGCCGCTTCACCTGTTTTCTGAGATCATCGAGCATAACTTCCGCTACCTGAGGCTTGCTCATAGTAAGCGCCTTGAAGCGGATCTGCTTATAAAGATAATCCTCAATTTCCGTGGACGGCTCTCGCGAATCCAGAGACATCGGGTTTTCACCTTTGGCGACGTTGTCAGGATTAAAGCGATAGAGCGGCCACATACCGGAACTGACCGCCGCTTTTTGCTGATCGAGCCCTACCGAAGCGCCTATACCATGTCCGGGAATACAGTGGCTGTATGCGATGATTACCGAAGGCCCGTCGTATGCCTCGGCTTCTAGGAAGGCCCGAATGGTCTGTATCCTGTTCTGCCCCATGGCAATCTTAGCCACATAAACATAACCATAGGTCATGGCCATCATTCCGAGATCCTTTTTCGGAAGCAGCTTGCCGCCTGCGGCGAACTTCGCGATGGCACCGGTCGGAGTGGCCTTTGACATCTGACCTCCCGTATTTGAATACACTTCTGTATCCATAACCAGGATGTTCACATTTTTTCCTGAGGCAATTACGTGGTCGAGTCCGCCGTAGCCGATATCATATGCCCATCCGTCACCGCCCAATACCCATACGGACCGTCTGACAAGATAGTCTGCCGACGCGAGAAGATTTTTCGCCATCGGATCGGCGCTCTTTTCCAGCTGGGTTTTCAGATCACCGACTAGCGAGCGCTGCTCTTCGATCTCTTCCTGGGTGCTTTGTTTGTTATCTCTTATCTTTGCGAGTAGATCGGTATCAATACCTTTGGCATCCTGAGCGATCATTTCGTTAATCAATTCGGCGCAGAACTCGGTGAGTTTGTCCGCGGTAAGCCGCATTCCCATGCCGAACTCAGCGGCGTCTTCGAACAGGGAATTCGACCAGGAAGGCCCCCTGCCGTCGGGCCGTTTGGTGTAGGGTGTCGTGGGAAGATTACCGCCGTAGATTGACGAACATCCAGTTGCATTGGCGATTACAGCCCGGTCCCCAAACAGCTGGCTCAGGAGTTTCACATATGGGGTCTCTCCGCATCCTGCGCAGGCGCCGGAAAACTCGAAGAGCGGTCGGAGGAGCTGAGAGCCCTTCGTTGTATTTCGTCTGACAAGGGCCGGATCGGTGTCCGGAATATCAAGGAAATAGTTCCAGTTTGCAGATTCCTGCTCC
>JABGPX010000291.1 GCA_018644745.1 Spirochaetales bacterium | reverse complement strand
CCTCTACTTCCTCAGCCTCGCCAATTTCTTCTAAGTCATCGACCGCTTCTGCTTCGTCGAGTTCCTCTACTTCCTCGGCCTCGCCTATTTCTTCTAACTCCTCGACCGCTTCTACGTCTTCGAGACCCTCTACTTCCTCGGCCTTGCCAATTTCTTCTAAGTCCTCGGCCTCGCCAATTTCTTCTAAGCTCTCGGCCTCGCCTATATCCTCTAAGTCATCGACCGCTTCTGCTTCGTCGAGTTCCTCTACTTCTTCAAAATCATCTGCCTTTACTGGCTGTTTTATGCGCTGTGGAGGGGATTCAACGACAGGTGGAGCGGATTTTGCAGCTTCGGTACTTACTGCCTTGAGAAGGGATCCGTCGCTCACAACTTTTCGAATTACATCTTCAAGGTTCTTAACCTCGAGCTGTGGAACAGGCTCCGTTTCTATTTTAGTGCCGATTACATCCAGGATTTCTTCCCAGCTTTTATCTATAAGGAGATCAATCTCCTCTGCTTTATCACCCTTGATTCGGCCGATTCCTTTTTTGATATTACCGCGGACTTCTTCCTTGCGGCCGCCCAGGTCACGTTTCCAAACATCCCAATTTATCTCGTCCCGCTTATCGATATATTCTCGAAGGAAAGTTATCTGGAACTTCTTGATACGGTCTGACAAAACAAGCACCCGATCCTGCCGTATGCTGAGCAGAAGGAATACAATAAGGAAGGCCGTAAGAAAGAACGAAGCTAGAAGCAGAATTTTTAATCCTAAAGATAAGGATAATTTATCTTCATTTACTATCGAACCAACAATTCCAGCTATCTCGCTCGACGCCGAATACACAAGAAGTTGAGTGCCGTTTTCCGTCTCCGCAACCCTTTGAAATTCACCAATACCGGTTCCGGCATTCCACAAATCAATTATTTGCTGCTCAAGGACAGGGACACTTCCGGCCTGATATCTCAAAAGTATGCCGTTTCCCTGTACGAGGGCATATTTGCCTCCGACGTCCAAAATACTTTGCTGCACTAAACTCGTGCTCAAGCCCTGGGATGTTGTGTAGAATAACGCGGTCCCTTTTGTAGATCCAGTTGTGTCGCCATGGGGTAACTTATATATAAAATTCCCAGCTTCGGCATTTACCAGCACCTTAGGCGTATTATTTCTGAACGGAGATAATTCACCTAACTGGAAACCCGGATTATCAGGCAGGATTCTTACATATTCGCGGATGAGTTGATTCGAAAGGATGTAATCATCAGAAAAAGTACTGAAGTGAATCGATCCGTCTTGATCTATAATCCTTACTCCGACAAAACCTGAAAACTCACTGCTCAAAACAGAAAAATAATTAGTAATAACTGCTTGCTGCTCCCGGCTAAAATTTGAATAAAATACGCCTTGTAGAGCAGGATCCTGTAAGATCTTAGTATAACGCTGAATATTTCCGGAATGATATGTTTCAATGGTACTGATGGCTTCGTCGACATATAGCCGTTCTAAATTTTCAATTCTTTCATCATAAAAACTAGATTCTATATAATCGAAAAGCCCAGAGAATGCAATAAAAGCGAAAGCGGCAAACAAAACAACGGAGATGAGAAGGCTGAGAGCTATTCGGACAAGTGATTTCATAAATGTTGTCGATACTCCGATCTCAACTCCCTATTAACAAGACATCTTTCATTATCGGAAGATTTTAACGGATTTTTGATGCATTTTATAGTCAATAACAAAACAAGCTGCGACAAAAAAAACCCCCAGATTCTGGGGGTTCTATGAAAAAAACGGCAAATCTTTATGATTCTTTTGATTCATCGCTTGAGGTTTCTTCTTCCGGTTCTGATGCTTTTTCCGATTCTGATGCTTTTTCCGGCAATGATGTCTCTTTCTTCTCGGTTTCATCTACATTTTCAGCACTTTCTTCAGAAACGATTTCCTCTTCCTGCGGTTTTTCAACTACAGGTTCTTCTTTCACGGCGGGTTTAGCCGCTTTCTTTGTTTCTTTTTTCGGGGCAGCTTTGGAAGCACCATCTTTTTCATCTTCCTCTACCAGTTCGAGGAGAACCATTTCCGCCGCATCACCTTTTCTAAAACCTATCTTGAGAATTCTAGTGTATCCCCCGGGCCGACTAGTGAAACGAGGTCCGATATCCGTAAACAATTTCGCAAGGATCTCTTTATCCTGGATTGCTTTTGCCACAATCCTTCGATTGTGAACGGAATCTTCCTTCGCTCGAGTTATAAATTTCTCCGCTTTCCTTCGCACTTCCAGCGCTTTTGCCTTCGTAGTACGAATGCGCTCGTGTCGGTACAGCTGTGTAACCATGTTGCGAATAAGGGCTTTTCGGTGAGCAGATTTACGCCCGAGCTTGTTGTATCCGATCCTATGTTTCATCGCTTTCTTCTTCCTTCTGCTGTTGCTGCTGGAGCTTCTTTGAGGCTTTAAGCGCGCTGTAATCAGTCATGCCAAGTCCAAGCCCCCACTCCTGCAATTTATCTTTGATCTCTAGCAGCGACTTTTTCCCGAAATTCCGAGTTTTCGCTATGTCATCTTCAGTTCTTCTCGTCAGATCGCCGATAGTTTTGATATTTGCATTTTTCAGGCAGTTACTCGAACGAACGGAAAGCTCAAGCTCTTCAACAGGAGTGTCGAGTATTGCTTTGATGCGCTCTTCTTCTTCATCCATCTCATCGTCTGAACCAATCGCATCTTCATCAAAATTGATAAAAATTGTGAAGTGATCCTTGGCAATCTTTGCAGCTTCAGCAACTGCATCTTCAGGTGCGACAGTTCCATCAGTCCATACTTCAAGAACCAGCTTGTCGTAATCACTGCGCTGGCCAACACGCGTATTCTCAGTTTCAAACTTTACCCTGCGAATAGGTGTGAAAACCGCGTCAATTGCAATAGTGCCGACAACTTCGATGTACTTCTCATTTACCTCAGCGGGAATGTATCCTCGTCCAAGGTCTATCTGAAGTTCCAGATCGAAATTCGCCTTTTTACTGAGAGTAGCTACCTTCTGGTCCTTATTAAGGACTTCAAGGTCCGTACCTTTTTGAAGATCCGCGCCGGTAATTGTAACCGCGCCTTTACATTCAATAATTACGGTTTCCTGATCACTTTCATCGGGGAGTTTCATCCGCAATTTCTTGAGATTATTAATAATCTCAGGAGTATCCTCAACTACATGAGGAATCGGTTCAAACTCACTCGATATTAAGTGGGGCGTGCCCTCTTCATCATAGGAGGTAATTTTTACCGCAGAAATGGCATATCCCTGTACGGAAGAAAGTAAAATCCGCCTGAGCGAATTCCCAACAGTAGTACCATATCCTCTTTCAAATGGATACGCTATAAACTTGCCATAGTTGGAAGTTACCTCACTGTGTTCAAAGGTTATTCCCTTCGGCTTTTTGAAACCCTTTAGCAGGTTTTTACGTGCCATGAATACTCCTATTTAGAATAGAGTTCGACGATTAGCTGTTCGTTGACCTCTGCGATGTCCGTGACATCGGACCGCCGAGGAATTGCCCTTATTGTGCCTCTCATGCTGTCCGGATCTACTTCCAGCCATGGTACAACACCAGACCGGGTAAATTCCTTCAAGCCCTCTTTTATTGCCATGAGCTTCCTGCTCTTTTCCTGAATCTCAACCTGGTCGCTCTCTACAACTGTAAACGAAGGAATAGTGACCCTCTTTCCATTTACTAGAACATGCCCATGAGAAACAAGCTGCCGAGCCTGATTTCTGGATGACGCAAATCGCATTCGAAAGACAATATTGTCCAGTCGTGACTCAAGAAGAGAGATGAGATTATCACCTGTTTTACCCGACATACGTTCGGCTTTTTCAAACAAGTTGCGGAACTGACGCTCCAGCATTCCGTAGATTCTCTTCAGCCTTTGCTTCTCACGAAGCTGAATACCATAATTCGAAGGTTTTCGAGTTCTGGTTCGAGGTCCTTTCCCCGGAGGATTTCTCTTTTTAGCAATGGGGCATTTTGCACCATGACATCGTTCGCCCTTCAGGAACAGCTTTTTCTGCTCAACCCGACAGAGCCTGCATACTGGACCGGTATATCTAGCCATCTAATAAAGACCTCTCTTTATACTCTTCTACTTTTTCGCGGCCGGCACCCATTATGCGGTATAGGAGTTACATCTTTGATGCTCCTTACCGACAGGCCAAGGGCGCCGAGTGAACGGATTGCCGATTCTCTTCCAACTCCGGGGCCGGTAACAAATACATGCACCTCTCGAAGCCCTTGATCCATAGCCTTTTTTGCGGCGGTTTCGGCGGTGGTTTGAGCTGCGTAAGGTGTAGATTTCTTCGCACCTCTAAAACCCAACGAACCCGCGCTAGACCATGAAACCGCGTTACCGTTTAAATCGGTAATGGTTACAATTGTATTGTTGAAGGTAGCTTGGATAAACACCTTGCCTTCATATACTGTCTTTTTCTCTTTTCGCTTCTTTACTTTAGCCAAAGTCTATATCCTCCGCAATTTAAACATTTAATACCGATTACATGAAGTATATTTTCACTTTCTTTATGACAATCTGAACATAATACTTTTACTTTCCAATTTAGATAGTTTTCGGGCATAGTAGTTTGTTCAACTAACATATCCATATGTTCCCATTGATCTTTCATATCAATCATACTTTCATTACATTGAGGACACTTCATTATATTATTTTTCAATAATTCTCTTTGACATTCAGTGTG
>JABGPX010000233.1 GCA_018644745.1 Spirochaetales bacterium | reverse complement strand
CATCACCGCCGCAATAATCGATGCAACAATGCGAATCCGCTTTATGCCAATTTCTTTGTCTTCAGAAATCATTTTTCTCCCCCAAGGGCACCTTGCTTATGTTCACACGCAGCACATACGAAAATTCGCGATGTGAATTGAGTGACAATACAGGAATCCTCCTGTTAGATAAAGAGAAGGTAATGGAGGAAGTCCATCGCGGATTATTTCAGAATAGATTTCACAGAGTGGCTCCTAACAATTATATTCAAGCCATGAGGTGTTTATGAAAATTCTAGTTATTGGTGCCGGTGGTACAATCGGACAGGCGGTCGCAAGGTTATTGAGTAAAAACCACGACGTTCTTCATGCTTCCCGAAGTGGCGAAATACGTGTTGATATGACCGATCCGCAGTCGATCATATCTATGTATAAAGAAAATACCGATCTCGACGCGGTAGTATCTGCCGCGGGAACTGGTAAATTCGGTCCGTTAGATCAGATATCAGATGAAGATTTCGACAATAGCCTTAAAAGCAAGCTCATGGGACAAATCAACCTGGTTCGATACGGGCGCGAATATTTGAATGAACGCGGTTCTTTCACTCTCAACAGCGGCATATTGGCACATCAGCAGGGATCTGCCTCAGTAGTGATCTCAATACTCAACGCAGGAATTGAAGCCTTTATTTATTCGGCATCACAAGATATGCCGAACGGGCAGAGGCTCAACGGTGTTTGCCCGCCTATGGTAAGAGAAACCGGAATAAAAATGGGATGGGGGCAAGGAGGAATGCCGGCGGATGAGGTCGCAGTATATTATGCCGAGTCTGTCGAAGGTTCTTTCAATGGTAAAATGTTCGGCCCTCTTCATAAATAATGGTGTTTATGCGGTTACGCCTTAGCTATTGTAGCAGGCCTCAATTACCTCTTCGATATCTACCTTTCAGGAAAGGTCGGACTACTGGCAGAAATGAAATAGCATCCCATTAGAGTATTACAGAGCGGAGAATAATCTCCGATCACAGTCGTTTAGGCTGGATTCTGTTCCGAAAGAAGTACAAAGCGCAGATACAACAAGCGTAGTAAGCCGAGGAAACTTGGATATTATTTAGACGGAGCGAATTTTTGAATACGATGATTGCCCGAATCCGCTAAATACAGATTGCCCATTGCATCTACGGCGATATCTCTAACATCATTGAATATTCCTTCCTCGGATCCTGAACGTCCCCCCAGCTGATAGGAAAAACTGAAGTCAAGGTCCGTTTTGAGTATCGAGCAATCGCCCCCCATATTTACTTGAAATACTATACCATCATCAGCATCGACCGTTAGACCTACAATGTAGCTATATGAAATAATAAATTGAGGTTGCTCTTGATAGGTGGTACCCATTCGCTCATCAATATAACTGCCTTCACTGTCAAGGATTACTATACCGCCGGTATTTGAGCTACCCCCATTGTGGACTATATATATATGCCCCGAAGAACTGACGGCAATATCGTGTGGATAGCTAAAAATGCCTTCGCCTTCGCTACGAGCAGAAAACTGGTTCTGGTATACGCCATTTTGATCGAATACCAATACGCGGTTATTCTCCCCGTCGGCGGCATATAATAAATCATCTAGCCCAAATGAGAATCCGCCGAGGCTCGGATTCTTCTCACCCGGGACGTCCGTTATACTCCACTCAAGGAGATAAGTCCCATTTGAATCGAATTTATGCACCTGGTTCGATCCTGCCCGAACGTAAACATTATCTGTTGAATCAATGGCAATGTGGTTGGTGTAATTTGACTCATTAAATGAAAACTCCCCGGCCTCATTACCGGCTGATCCCCACTCCAGAATGAAATCACCGTTTGAGTCAAACTTTTGAATTCGAGAGTTGCCGGAATCCGCAACATAAATAAAGCCATTTGAATCCACCGCTATCCCATTCGGGTAGTCGAATTCACCTTCACCGGTACCGTAAGAACCCCAAGCGATTTCTAACACGACCTCAGGATAAGCTTGGCTAAAAGCTACTTGCCTGATCCATAATTCTTCGCATCCAAGCAAAACCAATATTCCGCAGACAATAAATAGTAGCTTGACTATTTTATCTCCCATTCAACCCATTTCCTTGTGTGAGATTCGTCGCTTGCTCTTGTGGCCTCATCTGCACTCAAGACGATATAGCTATACCTTTCCGCTAGATCCGGATCAAGTGTCTTTAGCTTCTCATACTCTTTTTTTGCGCTACCATAATTCTCAAGTTCATGATTTGTACGGCAAAGACCAAGCACAACACCTGGGTTGTTTGGCTGAATGTCGTCCGAGCGTCGAAATAAATGGAGTGCGCTGTCGAAATCACCTTGAAGGAAAGCAATATTGCCGGCGTTTATTATGGCAGGTACATATTCCGTTGACTCAAGTATTTTCTCTAATTCTGCGCGCGCCTGGTCGTAGAGACCATATGAAGCATAAACGACCGCAAGCCGATTCATCAGCTTGGGATTGTTATTAGATGAGGCAATTCTCTCTCGAAGCGCGTCGACTGTATCATATATTTCCCGGTTTATGAAAATCTCAATTTCCGAATTAAAGGCGTTTATTAGCGTCTGGCTATCAAGAGAATCAAGGGTATCGGCTTGTGACGCAATACCGACTGGCGCGTAAGTTGACCAGGCTTCAGACATTGGGATAAAACCGGCTTCAGATTCGTTTTCCCGCCATTCTTTTGCACCAATCTGCCACGCCTTCATGAATCCATCACCGATAGAGGTTACCTCGACAGGCAACCATACTTTGCCGTCGCGTATGATAAGGTCTTCGTGGTATCTGAACTGTTTCACAGCCTGCCAGTCCGGCACTCCGGTAGAAAAAGCGATATAGATATGGCCTGGTATTGTAATGAAGGCAGTCTCTATCCCTACTGCCTGTAATAAAGAGGCATACAGAATCGAAAGATCATCGCAATCGCCGGCCTTATAATCAATAGTTTGTTTTGGGAATTGCAAATAATCGAAGGCCGAGCCTGCACCTGATAATTCAGCGTATGAGGACGCTGGATCTATGACATATCTAATGCCATAGAATGTTATCGCCTCGTGTAATGCTATGGCGAGTTGAAGGTTATTGTTTAGTGCATTATATGTTGAATCACGGATAATTCCTGAAGTAGTCTTAGCAAATTTCAATACTGTCGGATCCTTTAGGGTAACAAACGCGGCAGCCCGCTGATCTTCCGCCCATGTTATAGTGTTTCTGTCAAAGAGATCTATTGATTCTGTAAATTGATTCTCAAACTGTCTGCCGTCTGCCGTCCCACTAACCGTAAATTCTACCGATACCACTGTCTTTTCTGTAAGGTTCAACACCTCGTCGGTGAATAGAGCATATATTTCGACGTCAACAGATTCCCCGGCACCAACGTCCGGCTCCGTCTGACAGGTTGTCGGATTTGCCATATATTGACTCACGTACATCGTAATAGAAAGATCGCTGATATCGAATTCTTCATCATTGGTAAAGACGCAATGACCTAGCGAATTGCTAGCGTAGTACTTAAAGAGCACGGGAAAGATAGGCTCATACTGAAAACTGTCTAAGCTCAGCTTTGTGAGCTGCTCCGGTCGTATTTCCATCATTTGTTCGAGGTCCGTTTTTTTTCTCAGGAATCGATGTGATGTGCCAATGCCAACGCTTAGCTCATTGTACAGGCCAAAAAGATGCCGATATGAAACAGCTAACTTTAACCCAAAACGGGAGGAAACATCATATTGTATTCCAAAACCAGCACCAATAATGCCGCTCCAAGATGGTCGTATCTTAAAGGTATTAATAGTAAATAGATTTAAAAACATATCAAAGAATGGTGCCACGGAGCGATCAGCAAGTTGGTTATTATTGAAACCCGCAAAAAAAAGCCCCGCTTGAGCTGATGCCGTGAATACCAACTTGCCAATATCCGCAATTCGCACGTCGGTGCCGAGAGCCACATCAATAATGCTAATGGACGAGATTAGTTCTAAAGGTAGCAAGGTATAAGATGCTGATCCAAAAGGCTGTACTAATGCATCCGGGTTAAGAAGATAGCTTATTGCCAAACTAGCGGATGCGCCTGTAGAGAAAATAGTATTATCATTACCAAGAGGAGATGCGGTGCTCGAATAAACCTTCAGCGAAAGTGGTGATAGATCTTGTTGCTTCGGATCAGGATCTGCAACAGCCATAATAGCCGAGAAAAGAAAAATAGTTAGAAAAAAAGGAAGATACTTCATCTATTTAGTAAACATTTTAGTGCCTGCCACTTCTCTCGTCAAGCCGGCAGACATATCGACAATTCCCAATTGCGACATGCGTCGCCAAATAATTATTAGAGCCCCACTCATTCGATAAGCTGAATATGCCCTTATAAATCAGTCAATGCCCGAATTGCAGCAAGTGCAACAAACCAAGGTGTTATTCCAGCTCGAGGAAACTACTACGAAGACGATCGATGGATGTAAATTGATCGTGGAAGCTATATCAAGCTCAGGAGTGCAGAAGGGAGATACGGTACTGGCAGCTTGTTACCTCTCAAAGATAGCCTTGCCTACGGATATCTTTCCGTTTTGATAAACTAATCATTTTTCGGAATGCAAAACACACCGCAGACCGTGCGTTTCGGCCGGAAGTGTGCAACGCCCTTGAGCGGGTATGTGTGTTATTATTTCATCACTTTTTTTTTAAAGCTTATCGCACCGCGGTGCCAGGCGA